>JAEEHO010000135.1 GCA_016280845.1 Paludibacteraceae bacterium
ACGAATGATAAGAGAGCACATAAGGTATATTGGAGACTGATATTCCTTTTGGTTTTCAGTTTGCAGTTAGCCTTTTTGCAGGCACAGCCACGACTGCAGACACCGGAGATATACTTTGGTGTACATGGAGGAGTAAGTGCCGGCACGGTGCTATTCAGCCCTGCCATCGAGAATATGACGCCTATCACGCAAGCGTGCGTACTTGGCGGCAACGGAGGATTTGTTTTTCGCTACGCGAACCATAAATATTGTGCTATTCAGGTAGAACTGAACTACCAACACCGCGGATGGCGCGAGCATAATGATACGCTCGGAACATACAACCGCGAACTGCACTACATAGAATTGCCGCTACTGATGAACATCAATTTCGGAAACGAGCGATGGAGAGGGTTCTTCAATCTCGGTCCGCAGATTGGTTACTGCATTAAGGACAACGGCGGAGAGGGAGAGCAAATCAACCCAACCAAATACCACTACGCGACCCCGATAGACCACCCTTTTGACTGGGGATTAGCCGGAGGATTAGGCTTTTACTACCGTTCGCGTAACGCAGGCTTGTATCAGTTGGAAGCACGCTATAACTTCAGTTTCGGAGGTATCTACGGTACGCAACTGGTTGATCATTTCAGCATGGCGAGTCCAATGGACCTGAGTGTCAACTTGGCTTGGATGTGGGAGTTTAAAGGGCGAAAGTAAACAAATATTTGACGAACAATGACATACTTGATTATTCGTTTTTCGACACTCAGCAATGTCGCTATGGCGGTTCCCGTTGTAGCATCGCTGAGCAAGCGATATCCGGATGACAAGTTTATCGTAGCCGGCAAAAAAGAATTGAGCGCTATGTTCGAGCAGATGCCGAACGTTGAATTCTACGAGGTGGACAATCGATTGAACTGGCGAGGAGTCGTTGAACTATGGCGCGAACTGCGAAACCGTGTAGATAGCGTCATTGACCTGCAGTTCGTCCGTCGCACACGCGTCTTTGATCTATTGATGCTAGCAAGCGGCAAGAGCGTAACGCGCGTACACTACGGACGCATAAGAAAGCAACTGATTATATGGTTCGGTATCGGGCGCAAGAACATGCCGAATGAATTTGACCGATATAGAGATGCCTTTCGTCGCGCCGGACTTGAGACTGATACGGACTTTACGGCACTACCGGTTAACAAACGAGCAGCAAAAGTGGTATCACAACGGTTCGGACAAAAAAAGGGACGATGGATCGGCATAGCACCATTCGCCAAATCACGATCGAACATGTTGCCATACAACGTAACGAAGGAAGTGATACAGCAGTTGTCAAACGATGAACAGACACGCATATTTCTCTTCGGCGCAGGCGAAATAGAGTGCGAGATGTTGCGTCAGTGGGCCAAAGTTTTTCCACGCACGGAGAGCATAGCCGGTTCGCTGAAACTGGAGGAAGAACTGGAACTGATGCGCCAATTGGACGTGATGATATGTATGGACAGCGCCAACCAACATCTGTCGAGTCTGGTTGGACTGAGAGCTGTCAGCATTTGGTGCGCCACACATCCGATAATAGGATTTACGGGCTGGAAACAAAACCAAAACGATATGATACAGCGACAAGACTTACGATGCAGACCCTGCACTTGTCACGGAACAAACCATTGCAAATACGGCAATTTCGCATGTCGGAAAATTAATGCGGAAACCATAATACTACACATATGAGCAAGATTATTTCATTGGCCAACCAAAAAGGTGGCGTAGGAAAGACAACCACAGCTATCAACCTGGCTGCAGCATTGGCTGCCGAGAAAAAGAAAGTGCTTCTGATCGATGCTGACCCGCAGGCAAACTCGTCGTCGGGTCTTGGTCTGGAGATTCGCGAAATGGACACTACTATATACGAGTGTCTGGTTAACGGCGTAGATCCACACAAGGCGATTATCGGCACAAGTGTGAAGAACCTGAGTCTTATACCCAGTCATATTGACTTGGTAGGTGCCGAGATCGAGATGCTGAACATGGAGCACCGCGAGCAATTGCTCAAGAACGTGCTGAACCAGTTGCGCGACGAATTCGACTACATTCTGATTGACTGCAGCCCTTCGCTGGGTCTGATTACTGTCAATGCATTGACAGCCAGCGATAGCGTAATTATCCCTGTACAATGCGAATTCTTTGCGTTGGAAGGTATTGCCAAACTGCTGAATACAATCAAGATCATCAAGTCTAAGCTAAACCCGGAATTGAAGATCGAGGGTTTCCTGCTGACCATGTATGACAACCGTCTGCGTCTGAGCAACCAGGTTTACGAGGAAGTAAGACGTCACTTTGGCGAATTGGTATTCGATACGGTTATCTTGCGCAATGTGCGTCTGAGCGAGGCTCCTTCGCACGGTATGTCGGTTATCGAATACGACCCATTGTCGAAAGGTGCGCAGAACTACAGATCGCTTGCGCGTGAATTGATTAAAAGACAATAACAATATATGAAGAAAATGACAGGACTTGGGCGTGGCCTTGACGCCCTGATTGACACAAGCCATGTTGACACGAATGGTGGCAGTTCCATTTCGGAGATTGAGTTGGACAAGATATTTGCCAACCCTGACCAGCCCCGTAGGAACTTCGACGAGGAATCGCTGCAAGAATTGGCAGACTCTATTCGCGAACATGGTGTTATCTCGCCTATCACCTTGCGTGACAACGGCGATGGCACGTATATGATTATCGCTGGAGAACGTCGTTTCCGCGCCAGCAAGTTGGCAGGTATGGACCAAATACCGGCTTATATCCGTACGGCCAAAGATGAGCAGGTGATGGAGATGGCCTTGATTGAGAATATCCAACGCGAGGACTTGGATGCCATCGAAATCGCATTGGCTTATCAGCGTCTAATGGATGACTACAACTTGACGCAAGAACGCATGTCGGAGCGCGTAGGAAAAAAACGTGCTACGGTAGCTAACTATCTGCGTCTGTTGAAGTTGCCGGCAGAGATACAGGTGGGAATCAAGGAGAAGCGAATTGACATGGGACACGCTCGTGCTATTTTGGCTACTCCGTCACCGGAACGTCAGTTGGCACTATATCAACGTATCCTTAAAGAAGGTCTGTCTGTGCGCAAAGTAGAAGAATTGGCGCAAGAGGAAAAAGCAGAAAAGACAAACGCACAAAAGCCAAAGGCTGACAATGCGCAATATCAGGACCTGCAAAAAGAGTTGAGCAACAAGAGCGGACTGAAAATAAAAGTGAGCGACGGCAAAGTGATCATTGCTTTTGCTAACGAGGCAGAGTTACAGCGCATTATCGACAAACTGAGTTGAGACTGCGCTGGCTCATATGGCTCATGCTGATTCCTCTGTGCGTCAAAGCACAGCAGGACAGTATTATCTATACACAAGATACAACGAAAGCACACACAAAGTATAAGTATCGAATCGACCTGACCAAAAAACCTGATGCAATGAAGGCCGTCTGGTTGGGTGCGATTGCACCGGGTGCCGGACAAATATACAATGGATCATATTGGAAACTGCCTATTGTGTACGGTGCGTTTATGGGATGCGGATATGCTATTGGTTTGAATAACAATCTCTATACCAATTACAAGACAGCATATTTGGATCTGTACAACGATATCGAAGCCAATAGAGTTAGCGAAGATCGTAGCAAAAGTTATGTCGCCATCATGCCGGATGGGTATGACATGAGTAGTTTAGGTGAGGCGTCCGGTTGGTTGAATACAATAAAAAATCGCCAAAGCACATACCGTCGTTATCGTGATTACGCAGTATTGGCCACAGTGTTGGTATACGCTTTATCACTGGTGGATGCTTACGTAGATGCTCAACTATTCGACTACGATATCTCACCGGATCTATCCATACATGCAGAGCCGCAGATATATTATGACTTACAACAACACCAACAGAGTGCAGAACTAAAACTAGCTATACGGTTTTGAAAAAGGTATTATCACTGATTGCAACCTTGATTGCATTTCAAGGCATTTTCGGAGAAATTTCGAGTCATTCTCAAGACAATCTCGAGCCAATCTCGAGAGATAGTCTGCTATCAGACGTTCAGCCGATGGACTCGATAGAGCAAGAACTGGAACTAATGGCCGACAATATAATGTCGGCTGATACTATAATGTGCTATGATTACAGTCCGTGGCGAAGCGGTGACAAATTAAGCGAATTGGATTTTCGCTTGATGGAGTGGTCACTCAGTTGGTTGGACACCACTGATTGCGTCAGCACGCATGACACCACTACTCTATCCGACTCCGTATATAAAGCGCGCTTACAAGCCATGCCATGCGTAATTGAATTGCCGTACAACGAGCATGTGCGCGCGTTCATATTGCGATACGTGAAGCGAAGTCCGAAACAGGTTGCACGCATGATGCGCATGAGCGAATACTACTTCCCCATCTTTGAGGAAGCATTGAATCGCTACCAGTTACCCTACGAATTGAAATATGTACCGATTATTGAATCCGCACTCAACCCGATGGCTCGCTCACGCGTAGGTGCAGCAGGTTTATGGCAATTCATGCCTGCCACCGGTAAATTGTATGGTCTGGAAATCAACTCGTTGGTGGACGAACGAATGGACCCAATCAAATCAACCGAAGCTGCGTGCCGATTCTTGAAATCACTCTACTCCGTTTATCATGATTGGAACTTGGTTATTGCTGCTTATAACTGCGGCGGTGGTAATGTCAACAAAGCTATTCACCGCGCCGGCGGAAAGCGTGATTTCTGGTCTATTTATCCCTACCTACCACGAGAAACACGCAATTATCTACCCATCTTTATTGCTGCTAATTATGCGATGACTTATGGTCAGGAACACGGTATATGCAAGGCTCCGATAGAGAAAGTGATGCTAACGGATACTATTCGAACAAGCCGCCGTCTGCACTTGCAGCAAGTAAGTGAGAAATTAGGTATCGAGATGGACGAATTGCGCCGACTGAATCCGCAATACTCACGAGATATCCTACCGGGTGGAAGCGAATATGCCTTGTGCCTACCGGGTGATAAAATCGGAGCCTTTATTGAAACACAAGATAGTATCTATGCCTACAAAGCCGACACACTTATCAACAATCGTCGCGCAGAGATTGATATGGCCAAAGTGACATCCATCACGGGCGCTTATCGCGTGAATGGTGTAACCTATTATACGATTAAGAGAGGTGATACGTTAGGCGGAATTGCTAAGAAATTTCACTGCTCTGTTAAACAAATCAAGCAATGGAATGGTTTGACGAGCGATAACATTCGCGATGGCAAAAAACTGAAAATCTGCAAATAACTGTTTACTGAATGCAGAACACTGAGAAAATATATTACTCGATACGCGAGACGGAGCAAGAGACGGGAGTCCCTGACTCCACTTTGCGTTATTGGGAGAAACAATTCCTCGAACTGAGTCCGCGCAAGGATGGCCATGGCAACCGTTATTACACCCGCGAGAATCAAGAACTGATCAAACGAATCAAATATATTCGTGATGAACTGCATATTACGCGTATCGAGGCTATCCGCCGTGAACTGAAGAACAACGAAAAACACTCGGACGAACGCCAAGCAGCATTGGATATCCTGTTGCGCGTTCGGGACGAACTATATGAAATCCGCAAAATGATAAAACAATGAAAATAGACTGGAAAAAAATTGCGCCATACTTGGTTGCATTAGTAGCATTCTTTGCATTCGCATTGACATATTGTTCTCCTTTGTTGGAGGGCAAAGTACTACAAGCCGGTGATGTGAACACATGGGCGGGAGCATCGCAAGAGGTTCGTGAAGTCAAAAAAGCAACCGGACACACCTCATGGTGGACTAATTCTATGTTCGGCGGCATGCCAACCTTCCAAATCAGTGGCAGCACCCCTACCAACCAATTACGCGCAAAATTAGAATCAATTGTCCATTTCGGATTTAAAGAGGACTATGGACCAATTGGTATTCTCATTGCCTATTTGTTTGGTTTTTTCTTCATGCTGCGCTGTTTCAAGGTTAATCCGTGGCTCAGTATATTAGGAGCTTTTGCAATACTACTCTCCACTTATTTTATGCTAATCTTGCCGGCTGGGCACATGACTAAAGCTAATGCTATTGCCGCAATTGCACCCATTATTGGCGGTATATACGCTGTGTTCCGAAAAGATTATTGGCTCGGAGCACCACTCATCATCATATACGGTATAATCGGTATCACACTGCACCCGCAAATGACTTATTATTTTATGATGCTCATCGGGGTAATGGCATGTGCAGAACTCTATATTCATATTCGCGAAAAGCGTTGGAAAGACCTTGGCATCGGTGTCGGTATATGCATTCTATGCGCATTGCTCATATTGGGAACGAAACTCAGTTGGTGGCAAATGAACAACGAGTATCTGAAAGAAACCATGCGTGGCGGCCATAGCGAATTGCGTCAAGAGCAGAAAACTGATAATGAGAAAGCCGGTTTGGACATCAAATATGCAACCGACTGGAGTTACGGCAAAGCCGAAACACTCACATTGTTGGTTCCGAACATGATGGGTGGTGCCAGCGGATACAACGTGGGTGAGAAATCCGTACTGTATGATGAGTTAGTCAAAGCCGGCGTTCCAAAAGGTTCGGCTAAACAATTCTGCAAAGGAGCTCCAACCTATTGGGGAGAGAAAATGTTTACAAGCGGCGCTGTATATGTAGGCGCTATCATTTGTTTCCTGTTTATTCTGGGGCTGCTGATTGTTCCGGGTCCGTACAAATGGGGATTGTTATTTGCAACAATTTTCTCCATCCTACTCGCCTGGGGAAAGAACTTCATGGGATTGACAGAATTGTTCTTCTATCATTTCCCGATGTACAATAAGTTCCGCGCAGTCGAATCTATTTTGGTTATCGCAGAAGTAACAATTCCTTTGCTTGGATTCCTCGGTCTGCAACGTTTATGGGATCAAAAAGACGAAAAGGAAAAATATAGCAAACAAATGCTTATTGCCGGAGGTATAACCGCAGGTATATGCTTGTTGTTAGCATTGTTTGGCGGCAGCATGTTCAGTTTCACATCCAGCTATGACGAGCAATGGAAAGGACAAGTCGGCAATGATATCTATCAGATGATTATTGATCAACGTATTGCAATGATGAAATCAGACGCATGGCGTTCGTTCGGTTTAATCATAGCAGCTGCAGCAATTGTTTGGCTATATACAAAAGACAAATTGAAGAGTACATATGCGTTGGGAATACTTGCCGCACTGATCTTCATCGACCTGGTCCCCATTAATCGTCGTTTCTTCGGTAGCGAAGATTTTGTTAGCAAAAAAGATGGTAGCCGCTATTTTGCTATACAACCATGGGAAGAACAAATCCTCCAAGACAAGAGTTTGGACTATCGTGTTCTCAACCTGACTACCAGCACATTCAACGATTCACGAACCAGTTATCGTCTGAAATCCATCGGTGGCTATTCGGCTGTCAAACTGCGTCGCTACCAAGACCTGATTGACCAACATATCAGCCAAATGAACTGGAATGTGCTGAATATGCTGAATACCAAGTATATTGTCACGCAACGCGGCGTAATGCAAAATCCGGACGCAGTGGGTAACGCATGGTTCGTCAACGAGGTACAGTTCGTTCCAACTCCGGATGATGAGAGTGCTGCATTGAATACGCTAGACCTAAAAACTACTGCCGTTGCCGACGAGAAGTTCCGTGATGTATTGACCTGCAATGCTCAACCGAACGAAGCAGACAAGATTGAGTTGACCAAATATGCTCCGGATATGTTGGATTATAATTATTCTCTTGAGCACGACCGCATAGCAGTCTTCTCTGAGATATACTATCCTAAAGGCTGGCACATTTACGTTGATAATCAAGAGATCGCATTAGGTCGAGTAAACTATGTTTTGCGCGCAGCTATTCTTCCTGCAGGAGAGCATACCATCCACATGGAATTTGTTCCTGCTGCACTTGCGGTAGACAAATGGTGCATGGCGATTCTCATATTGAGCATGTTACTCAGTTTGGGTGGCTTAGCATGGCCTCTTTACAATAAGAAAATTTTTAAGAAGTAGGAATATTATGGATACAAAGATTGCTCTGTTGGTCATATATAATCATCGTTACGATAAGAATATACCGCGTATAGAACAAATCTACAAAGGACGTTTTTCGCATATATATCACATAGTTCCTTTCTATGATGGGATACAGGAAAATGTGATTCCTGTTTATGAATGTTCATTCCAATTCCAAGGATATATCAGTCAGGCATATCAACACATTAAGGACCTAGGATTTACCCATTATGTAGCTGTTGCGGATGATATGCTGATAAATCCCAAGTTAAACGAAAACACTTTCTTTGAATTATCAGGAATAGATCGAGAGGCTTGTTTCGTACACGAATTAAGAGACCTACGTGACGTTCGTCGCCGATGGTTTCATATAGGTGGTGCTATCCGCTTCACCCTATTCAATCGTGGATTGGAAATTGATAATATTCTGCCATCAAAAGAGGAAGCGGAAATTGCTTTTCAACGTCACAGAATACCCTATCGTTTGATTTCTGAATGGCCCTATCAATCGATACGTAGGCGTGCGCGCGAAAGTTTGCTTCTATACCGCCGTCTTTTAAGATATTATATTTTTCAACGTATTTATTTCTCCTATCCATTAGTAGGTGGATATAGCGATTTGATTGTTGTACCCAATACCATTATGGCAAGATTTTGTCAATATTGCGGTGCATTTGCAGCGGCTCGCTTATTTGTGGAAATAGCAATTCCTACTTCCATGATTTTATGTTGCGACAAGGTACAAACATTAAAACAAATCAAAATGAATAATTCTCTTCTCCTTCCACGAGATAAGGATCGAGATTTCCTATCACAATACAATTATTCATATGCCGAATTGGAGAAAAACTTCCCTGCGGACATGTTTTACATACATCCTATCAAACTCTCTAAATGGAAATGAAAAAAATAGCAGTCATAGGAGCCGGAGTATCCGGTTTGACAACAGCGCGGTTATTAAGTAAGAACAACGAAGTAACCGTGTTTGAAGCAGCTGATACCATTGGAGGACTTATTCGTTGTGAGCGTATCAATGGCAGCCTATTTCATACATGCGGCGGCCATATTTTCAACACGAAGAAGCAGGATGTGTTAGATTGGTTTTGGAAGCAATTTGATAGAGATAAAGAGTTTCGCCTTTCGGAACGCAATTCTGTCATTCACATGCCTGACGGCATCAAATTACCATATCCTATTGAAAACTATATTTATCTTCTACCGGAGCACACTCAAAAGGCAATAATTCAGGACTTGTTATCTCTGTCAAAAGAAGAGCAACAGAATTGCTCTAATTTTGAGGAGTTCTTGCAGAAACGTTTTGGCAAAACACTATACGATATCTATTTTAAACCGTATAATGAAAAGATTTGGCGCAGTAACCTGTCTACCGTGCCACTGGATTGGTTGGAGGGAAAATTGCCGATGCCGAACAGAGAAGACATTCTGTTCAACAATTTCAACCATATTGTTGAGCACCAATTTGTTCATAGCACTTTTTATTATGAGAAAGAAGGTGGTTCGCAATTTCTTGCTAACCGTTTGGCAGAAGGACTGGATATACGTGTGTCTACTCCTGTTGCATCTATCCAATACACGAAACCATATTGGAATGTTTGTGACGAACAATATGACGTCGTCATATTTTGTGGAAACGTCCGTTTTTTACCGGAAATAATTAAAGGTATCAATATGCAATCGTGGGAGAAACACATTCACGACTTGCAATTCCACGGAACAACTACTGTCTTCTGCGAATTGGAACAAAATCCATATTCCTGGATCTACCTCCCGGACAAAGAATGCCAAGCACATCGTATCATATGCACAGGCAATTTTGCTCCAAGCAATAACGCAAACGACATTTTCACCGGGACTGTCGAATTTACAGACAAAATAGAGATCGAAGAAATACAAAGACAATTATCTAAGATTCCTTTCAACCCCAAGTACATCACCCATCGTTATCATCCATGCACCTATCCGATCCAGGAAAAAGGGACGAGAGAAATGTTGCAATCGTTCAAGAAAGAGATGGCTACGTATGGATTATTTATGACCGGACGCTTTGTAGATTGGGAGTATTACAATATGGATGCCGCCATGTTTGCTGCAATGCAAACCGTCAATACAATAAACAATCTCTGACGCTCCGAATTAAGTGATAATTAGTTTTTCTGATTAAATAGCACATCATAAAATGTGCCTTGTTTGTTGGTATCAATCCCAATATCCGCAAACTTATACGAGAGTTTGTGAACCGAAGATAACGCACATATTTGTTGCCAGCGTTCTACACTGTACGGTTCATTTAATTCATTAATCAATATTTCCTTCAGCCCCGTTGGAACAAACAACACTTTGTTCCATAACTCTGTATTCTGTTGATTAGCGTATACTGCGATTGTCCAGAATACAGCTGTCA
>JAEEHO010000136.1 GCA_016280845.1 Paludibacteraceae bacterium
TCACTCCGGAGCGTAGTCGTGATGGTCAACCGCGCGTCAATACCGAGAAAATGTACGACAATATGATGCACAAGTTCCGCTACGGCAATATGAACCTGCCGGGTATCTATATCGACGAGAACCTGATGCGCATGTGCCGTACCCACCGAATGATGTTCGCTCAATTGGCAGAACAACTCATTCGTGAGGGACAGCGCGAAAAAGCATTGGAAGTGCTCGACTTCTCCGAAGAGCAACTCCCTGGTTATAACGTGCCGTACGATTATACTTCCGCATCCATGGCTATGATGTATTTCAGCCTTGGCGAGAAAGACAAAGCGCTGGCTATCATGGATGTTGTGGCTAATACTTGCGTCGAGTATCTGCGCTTCGCCGCTTCGCTCAACAAGCGTCAGCGCGATGTAATGGAATCGACTACAGGCCGCGAATTGGCTATCCTCGGCTACGTGCTCCAAACTTGCGAACGTAACGGTCAGAATGAGTTTGTCGAGAAATACTATCCTGAGTACGCTACGTACGCTACTAAATAGTAAATGGTAAATTGTAAAAGACCAAATGGTAAACATATCTAAGATTCCTGTCTTGCTGCTCACCGGTTATCTGGGGAGTGGCAAGACAACTCTTCTTAATCGAATCCTCGCTAATCGTCAAGGTATCCGCTTTGCCGTTATCGTCAATGATATAGGAGAGGTTAATATTGATGCTTCGCTTATTCAGCAGGGTGGAGTGGTCAGCCAGAAGGATGACTCGCTTGTCGCTCTGCAGAATGGTTGTATCTGTTGCTCGCTTAAGATGGATCTCGTGGCACAACTCCACGATCTTGCGGCACAGCATGCTTATGATTATATCGTTATCGAGGCCAGCGGTATTTGTGAACCCGGGCCAATTGCTCAAACGATCTGTTCTTATCCGCAGATGGTGCCGCAGTTTGCTCAAGACGGTATTCCTGCGCTCGATTGCGTCTGCACCGTTGTTGACGCTCTTCGTCTCCGTGACGAATTTGCCAATGGCGATTCGCTCAAACATGTATCTAAAGAAGAAGATTTGGCAGCGCTGGTAACTGAACAAATCGAGTTCTGCAATATTATTCTTCTCAACAAGGCCGCAGAAGTTAGCGCGGACGAATTGAACCATACACGTGCTATCATTCGTGCAATCCAACCTAAAGCCGAGATCATCGAGACCAACTATTGCGATGTGCCGTTTGAGAAAATTCTCCATACCGAACTCTTCGACTTCGATCGTGTTGCTACTTCGGCTACATGGATCAGCGAGATCGAAGATGCGCATCACCATCATGATGATGACGATGATCATCATGAACACGATGAGCATGATGAACATGATGAGCATGACCACTCGCACTGTGACCACGAACATGGTTACTGCGAGCACGAGCATGATCACGAACATCATCATCACCATGGAGAAGGACATAACCACGGTGACGAATATGGCATAGAGACATTTGTTTACTATGCGCGCCGTCCGTTCAATCTTGGGCTCTTCGACGAGTTCGTGGCATCCCGTTGGCCGAAGAGTGTCATACGATGCAAGGGCATGTGCTATTTTGCGGAAGAGTATGATATGTGCTATCTCTTCGAACAGGCCGGACGCCAGTTCAATATGCGTCAAGCGGGCGAGTGGTTCGCCACGATGCCTAAAGAAGAACTGAAGCAAATGATGGCCAACGATGCACAACTGCGCCACGATTGGGATGACCAATATGGCGATCGTATGCAGAAACTGGTCTTCATTGGCCAGCATATGGATAAGAAAGCAATCACCGAAGCATTAGATTTTTGTTTGCAATGAGAAAACAACTATATATACTCTTGACGGCACTGGCATTCATAGGCTGTGCTAATCGCGGTATAGGACCACAAGGCGGCCCGAAGGATTCTATTCCTCCGGTGCCCGTCAGGTCTTTCCCGGAGAATGGTGCTGTCTCTTTCACCGGTAACAATATCGAGGTGTTGTTCAATGAGTATATTCAGTTGGATAATATCGCACAAAATCTGTTGATGTCTCCGCCGCAGCAGAATCCTCCGGATGTCAAAGCACGCGGTAAACGATTGATGGTGCATTTTGTCGATTCGCTGCGAGATAGTACAACCTATACGCTTGATTTCGGCAACGCTGTGTGTGACTTCACTGAGAAGAACTCGCTACGTGGATATACCTTTGCCTTTTCCACCGGCCCTGTTATCGATACGTTGGAGATTTTGGGCTCCATTATCAATTCAGAAGATCTTAATCCTATTATGGGAGTGTTGGCTGGTATACATTCCGATCAGGCAGACTCTGCATTCACGTCCACTACGTTTGATCGTATTGCGCGTTCCGACTCTGCCGGTGTCTTTCGCATAAGCAATATCCACGAAGGAACCTATCGCCTTTATGCGTTGGATGATGTCAGCCGTGATTATCGTTGGAATGTAGGTGAAGGACTGGCTTATGCAGAAGAATCAATCACTTCTTCTCCGAATGATACGCTCGCGTATATACTGTGGTATTTTTGCGAACAACGTCAACGACTTTATCTACAGCGCACTTTGCGTGACAAACAACACGTCATTACATTGTTGTTTTCTTCTTCTCCGGATAGTCTGCCTACATGGCGTGCCCTCCGTCCTTCAGAAGTGGACAGCGCAGCTTCTGATACCGCGTGGGTTGATCCAACCCCGTATATCTTGCCGCAGTACTATGCTCACAACGATACGATTATGCTTTGGCTTACCGATAGCCTGGCTATTGCGCAGGATACCATCCTTTTAGAAGCGCGATATCGCCGCACGGATTCAATTTATCAGTTGGAGTGGTACACCGATACTTTGCGTGCCGTCTGGCGTGCGCCACGTATGACCGAGAAAGCCAAGGCAGCCAAAGCCCGTCAAGACCGCAATCGGCGTCTTGAGTTAAAGAGCAATGCCAAACAGAATTTTGAGATCTACGATACGATTAGGGTAACGTGTACAACGCCTCTGGCGCAGATAACGGGCGATTCTATTCACCTCTTCTTGCGCGTGGATACTGTACAAAAACCTCTGCCGTTCGAATTGATAGAGAATCAGATGTCATTCCAAGTGGTGGCTAAATTGGAGCCGGGGCAGAAATACGAACTGCGTGTGGATAGTGCCGCTTTGTATGATATATATGGTGTTTGTAACAACAAAGCCAACTTTACTGCTCAACTCAAAAAGCCCGAGGATTATTCAACGTTACGGATCAAACTGAAGCCGTTTGTACCGCAAGCGCGCATCCAATTGCTCAATAGCAAGGATCAGATAGTGCGTGAATTGCCGGCGGACGAAGCAGGGGCTTTCTTCCAATACCTCAAACCGGATACCTATTATTTGCGTCTCTATATGGATGATAACGGTGATGGCAAATGGACAACCGGTTGTTGGGAAGAACATCGTCAACCGGAACCTGTTTACTATTATCCTGAGAAGATTCAGACCAAGAGCAACTGGGATTTTGAGGAGGAGTGGGATTATCAGACTGTGCCGCAATTGCAATCTAAACCCAAAGAGTTGATCAAAGTTAGCGATGGAAAGAAGAATAAATAATTGGTTCGACTGGTCGTTTCTGACATTCGGTCTTCTCATCCAGATTGTCACATACTTTGTTGCTAATTCTATAGAGGGAACAGAGGCTGGATGGTTATCTCTTCTCAGCGGTTGTTTGGGCGTTTGCTCGGTATGTCTGACTGCGCAAGGGAATATTCTTACGTTTGTTTTCGGTTTCGCACAAGTCATTACCTATACTTACTTATGCGTTCGCGCACACCTATATGGCGAGATAGCAATCAATGTGTATTATTTTCTGACAATGATCTATGGCGTCTTTGTATGGCGCAAACGGTTAGATCCTACTCATGGTAACAAAGTACGCACACGCCACTTGTCTTGGCATATATGGCTGACTATTGTTGCTGCGGTGCTTGTTCTATCCGGCGGTGTAGGTTGGTTGTTAGCTGCATATACTGATGACCCGACACCATATTTGGATAGTTTTACTACTGTTGCTTCTGTTGTAGCGCAGATATTAATGATTCTTGTTTATCGCGATCAATGGTTCCTCTGGTTGGCAGTGGACCTGACTTCTATAGCCATGTGGCTCTATGTCGGCGACTATTGCATGACCGCGCAATATGCGTTCTGGTGCTGTAACTGCGTTTACGGCTATTATAAATGGAAAGGGTTGGAAGATCCAGCCCTCTAACTTATCGCCTTTATTTTGTACCTTTGCACCGTATTTTGGCTTATTATGTGCAGATAAACGTCAAATTTTGGCTAACTAACATTTAACACTAATAAAATAATGAAAAAATTCAAACTTTGGAATACGATCTGCGGATGGGTGGTTTTTGCCATTGCTGCTGCAACGTATCTCCTTACCATCGAACCTACCGCTTCTTTCTGGGATTGCGGTGAGTTTATCTCCAGCGCGTGGAAGTTGGACGTAGGTCACCCGCCCGGAGCACCTTTCTTTATGCTTATGGGCCGTTTCTTTGCTCTTTTTGCTTCTGACACCAGCCATGTAGCGATGTGCGTCAATGCGCTTTCGGCGCTTGCCAGTGCATTCACTATTCTCTTCCTGTTCTGGACAATCACTGCGCTCGCAAAGAAAATGGTGCAACCCGACGAACTGTGGAAGGGTATCGCTATCCTCGGTGCCGGTGCCGTTGGTGCATTGGCCTATACCTTCAGCGACACATTCTGGTTCTCGGCTGTTGAGGGCGAAGTGTATGCTTCTTCGTCGCTCTTTACTGCAGTGGTCTTCTGGCTCATTCTCAAGTGGGACGAACAGGCAGATGAAGCGGGTTCTGACCGTTGGCTCATTGCGATTGCTTATCTGATGGGACTTTCCATCGGTGTCCACTTGTTGAACTTGTTGACGATTCCGGCTATCGTGCTGGTATATTATTTCCGTCGTTACGAGTTCTCGTGGAAGGGACTTATCTGCGCATTCTTGGCTTCGTGTGCCATTCTGCTGGTCGTTCTCTACGGCATTATCCCGGGCTTCCCAACTGTTGCCGGTTGGTTCGAATTGCTGTTTGTTAATGCACTCGGATGTCCGTTCAATACAGGTCTGGCTATCTATATCCTCTTGGCGGCATCTGCATTGGTTTGGGCAATTATCGAAACCAACAAAGAGGCTTCCAAAACACGCATGGCAATCGCCGTGACTGCTGCTTTTGCGCTCTCCGGTGCAGCGTTCCTCTTCGAACAGTGGTGGATCGGACTTATCCTTTCGGCTGCACTGCTGGCGCTCTTGCTCAAAAAGCAAGACCTCGTTCCGGCACGTTGGCTCAATACGGCATCGCTCATGATTGCAGTTATCCTCATCGGTTACAGCTCGTACGCAGCGCTCGTTATTCGTTCCAACGCAGATACGCCGATGGATCAGAACTCGCCGGATAACGTCTTCTCGCTCAAATATTACTTGAACCGCGAGCAGTACGGAGACCGTCCTTTGTTCTACGGCCAGACATACAACGCACCGGTTCAACTTCGCGTCGAGGGCAATATATGTATCCCGATCGAGAAACAAGGACATGCGCAATATGCTCCGGCACCGAAAGTTGAGGGCGAAAAGGACCACTATGTTATCACCGGTTATAAGTCTAGTTATCAGTATATGAAGGAGTTCTGCATGCTCTTCCCACGTATGTATTCGTCTCAGGGAAGTCATGTTCAGGCTTATAAGGAGTGGGCGAATATCAAGGGTCGCCGCGTTAAGTATGACTACTGCGGTCAGCAGAAAGTCGACTATTGTCCGACCTTTGCCGAGAACCTCCGTTTCTTCTTCCGGTATCAGGTTCATTTCATGTACTGGCGTTACTTCATGTGGAATTTTGCCGGCCGTCAGAACGACTTGCAGTCGTATGGCGATATTACCAAGGGTAACTGGATTTCGGGTATCCCGTTCATCGATAATGCTATGCTCGGTGACCAGTCATTGCTGCCTACCGAACTGAAGGAAAACAAGGGACATAACGTCTATTATTTCCTGCCGTTGCTGTTGGGTATCATCGGTATTGTATGGCAGTGCGGCAAGCGTGACAAAGAGGGTAACGCAATAGGTTGGAAGAACTTCACCCTGACCTTCTTGCTCTTCTTCTTGACAGGTCTGGCAATTGTGATGTACCTCAACCAAACACCTTATCAACCGCGCGAGCGTGACTACGCGTACGCAGGATCGTTCTATGCGTTCTGTATCTGGATCGGTCTGGGTGTTTTGGCTATTATCGATTGGACAAACGACATGTTGAAGAGCAATGCCGGCAAGACTATTGTAGCCGCTTTAGCTTCGCTAATTTGTCTGCTCGTGCCTGCACAGATGGCATCGCAGAATTGGGATGATCACGATCGTTCCAACCGTTACTCGTGCCGCGATTTTGGTGCTAACTACCTCAAGTCGTGCGAGGGCAACGCTATTCTCTTCTCTTGTGGAGATAATGATACCTTCCCTCTATGGTACAACCAGGAGGTGGAAGGAGTAGGGACCGACCTGCGTGTCTGCAACCTCTCGTATCTGCAAACCGATTGGTATATCTCGCAAATGAAACGTCCGTACTATGAGTCCGCAGCACTGCCTATCTCGTGGGAATACAAGGACTTCATGCCGGGCAAGAACGAAGTGGCCCGTGTGGACAATCGTCTCGGTCAACCGATCTCGGTGGAGAA
>JAEEHO010000137.1 GCA_016280845.1 Paludibacteraceae bacterium
AAACGGTGTCGTACTATTAAAATAGCGTTGCTGTTGCGGCGTAGTCACATAGGGAGCAAAACTCCATGCAAACGGATCGTCTATAGTCCGTAAGCGGTCTTGCACTATTCGACTCTCGATAGGCGACACCAGCACATTGCCATTAGTTGCACTACTCAGCGAATAACGCTGTTGAACATCCACGTCGTGATAATTCAACATCGCCGTATCTGAAAACGCTATCGTATCCGCCACCGCACTCAACGACGGCATCTGCCACGTACGTATTACCGTGCGTGGTAAGGACTGCTTGGCAGCGACCGACACGGCCGCTGCCAACAATACTAATACTATTTCTGCTCTTTTACGCAATAACTTTAACTCTTTGCCTTTCGGCCTTCGGATTTGTTACTCTTCAATTTCTCTTGTAGTTTCTGAATCTCTTCCTCCTGATTACGAATAGTCTTCAGCAACTCGTTCAATTCCTCATTCTCAATCGTTGTCGGGTATTGTTCCTCCACGGTCTGCAGGAAATCGGACAACACATTCATATAGTTGATAAACGCATCGTAAGCCGACTCGTAAGGCGTCTCACCTTGGTCTATATGATTCATGTAGTGCAGGTAATTCACATCCTGCAAACGAAGCCAATTGGTCTTCAGACTTTTGTCTTGGCACAAGTGAACTCGCTCTGCCACGGCAAACAATTTATTGATAGCCTCTTGCTGCAGGTCGTTGCCCACATAGACACTCAGGTCTTTGGCCTCACCGCTCCAAGTCAGCGCATATGGTGCCGACACTGTATTGTTGGCAGATAGTTTCTTTGCAGCCTCAGCCGGCGTCATGAAACCCATCTCACGTTCGAGTACGTAGTACGGCAGTGCCTTGAGGAACTCAAAGATACCGCTACCGGCATTCTGACGCACACCGAACGTATCTGCACCCACCCATATATTGATGATTTCATCACCTTCCGGGAACGACTTCAACTGGTTGGCATACTTCTCTGCGTCAATTGGGAAATTACCCCACCCCGGATCAGAGAAATGGAAACTCAGTTCATCGCTCAGATTACTGTTACGCAACAGCACTTTCATCTTCGGCGCACCTGCCGACTGATAAACACAATTAGGCGAGTTCCAACTCAAAATATGCTTTGCGCCTTCGGTCAAAATGGTCTTGTATCCTAACTTATACAAATTGTATGCCGTTTCGTCGGAATAGAGCAACTCGGTATTCCACACCGTCTGGGCTTTCACCCCGAAGATACTTTCCAGCAACTCTTCTTGTTTCTTAAATTGCTTTTTCATCTCGCTCTCGTTGTACTCCGACGCTAACGAATAGCTATATGGTGTTGCCAAGAACTCAACGCACTTGCTGGCAGCCAACTCCTTCAATATATCTATCATCTCCGGATTAAACTGCTCGAACATCTCTATCATCGTACCACTTACGCTCAACGCACAGTGAAATTTTCCCTTGCTCAAATTGATCATATCCTTGATGGTCTGACAAAGTGGCAGATAGGATGTCTGTACCAACCAATTTACATGTTCCTCGGTTGCCATGTCATCATAATAGTAATGATCATGACCGATTTCAAAGAAACGATAGCGCTTCAGACGATAAGGAACATGCATCTGGAAGCAAAAACATATATTTTTCATAATGCTATTAAATTTTCAATTATTTAAAATGGTTAATCATAGTGTGTGGTTGATAACACCGTCGTATATTCGTCTGACTTTCAGTCCGGCATCCGACCACTTGATATTGTTCACTTCGGCCTGACCTAATTCATGCAGACTCTTGTACATCGCCGGGTACTTGACAATCGCGTAGATAGCATCCGCCATCGCGTCTATATCCCAATAGTCGGTTTTGATAGCATGTTGCAGTATCTCTGCGCAACCCGACTGGTGGCTAATGATGGACGGACAACCTACCTGCATCGCTTCCAACGGCGATATACCGAATGGTTCGCTCACCGACGGCATAATGTACACATCGCTCATAGCCAACATCTCCTGTACCTGCTTTCCGCGCATAAAACCCGGGAAGTGGAACTTGTCCGCTATGCCGCGCTTGGCTACCAGATCTATCATCTCTGCCATCTTGTCTCCACTACCGGCCATTACGAAACGTACGCCATCCGTTTTGCTCAGCACGCGAGCCGCAGCCTCCACAAAATACTCGGGCCCTTTCTGCATCGTAATACGACCGAGGAAAGTAACCAACTTGTCTTTGCGTTCCGGTTTCTTAAATTCCTCCGGATGAGCCAGAGGTTCTACGGCATTGTGCACCGTACTTACCTTTCGCGGATCTTGACCGTATTTCTCAATCACCGTATTACGCGTCAAGTTGCTCACGCAGATGATATGGTCGGCCTCATCCATTCCGCGTCTCTCTATTGCATATACAGTCGGGTTTACGTTGCCGCGACTACGGTCAAAATCGGTAGCGTGCACATGTATAACCAACGGCTTGCCGCTAATATGCTTGGCGAACACTCCCGCAGGATAAGTCAGCCAATCGTGGCTATGGATAATATCGAAATCCAAACTATGCGCCAGCACACTTGCCACAGCTTCATAATTACCGATTTCTTCTATCAAGTTATCCGGATATCGACCGGAGAAATTGATACAACCCAGATCATCCGTTCCGATACGGCGATAGTCATAGCGTATTCCGTTGCGGAAATGGAAGTAATCCTCCGGAGACATTCTGCCCTCCAGCCGCTGCTTGACGTAGTCGTAGTTATTCTCTTTCCACACCACAGGTATGCTATTGGCTCCTATGATTCGCAGGAAAGATTGATCCTCATCACCCCATGGTTTAGGAATCACGAAGGTGATTTCCATATCGTTCTGTTGAGCCATGCCACGCGTCAAACCGTAACTGGCCGTTCCTAGTCCGCCGAGGATATGCGGCGGAAACTCCCATCCGAACATCAGTGCTTTCATTTCTGCGCCTCCTTTCTTTCAACGCTCAACTCCAAACCTTCAACCCCGTTGTTTTGATACTTCTTCAGGGTATCCATCAGACTGATTACGGCAGCCACACTTGATGCCGAACTCATACCGCCATGTCCCTTGTAGGGAGGGTTGCCGTCGTAGAACTCATTCAGCGTACCGATACACAATTCGCTCATCTCTTGTTCAAAGCCGACCAACGCACGCTCCATAAAACTGGTACCGCTGTACTTGTACACACTCATGTACGCACGCGAGTAAGCCGTGATGGTAGATGGCCATACCACTCCGTTATGCAAACTGCGATTGCGCGCTATCTGATCTCCATAACACATCGGTCTATAGTTGCCGCTTTTCGGAGATAGGCTGCGCAGACCACGTGGTGTCAGCAATTCCTTGGTACAGATATCCACCACAGCCTTCTGCTGTTTCTTGTCCAACGGGCTATAGGGCAAACCCACAGCCCATATCATATTTGGTCTAACCTCTTTGTTCGCGTAGTTGTCTATCACATAATCGTTCAGGTACAGGCCGTTCCAGAAGGTCTTGACAAACGCATCCTTGGTTATCTCCGCCTGATACTCCATCAGGTCGGCGCTTGTTTCCTTGCCCATCTCGCGCAACATCTCTGCTGTGAACCGCATGGCGTTGTACCATAGCGCATTCACCTCAACCACATATCCCGTACGCGGCGTGATAGGCCAACCGTTCTCCGTCGCATTCATCCACGTCGCAGGGCGTCTCGTTCCGTCCACCCAAATCAAACCATTCTGGTGTACCAACGCACGCGGATGGTGTTGTTTGCGATACCAGTTGATCACGCTCAAGCACACCTGACCATACAGATCCGCCGCCTCACGTACGGTATACTTATGAGCGAACTTCTGTATGGCGCGAACAAACCACAACAACACATCCGGCTCATCCATACCGGTCATCTTCACCTCTTTCTGACGACCGTTCATGAAACTAAGCACTTCCGGCAAAGCCGTCTTATTCATAATCGCGTCCCAATACTCAGGACGATCCGTATCCAATGTACAACTAGCCACCGAGAAGAATGTCGCACGTGCTTCGGCTCCGAACCACGGGAAACCGGCCAACAAATAGCATTTATCTCCCTCGCGTTTATAAAACTGACTCGCACTGTTCTTTAGTGTAGAGAACATGTCGTCACGGTGGATGCGGCGTTCTACCTCCTTCTTCCAAATGGTTTTGAGTTGACCTGTCTGACATTCCGTCACGCCTGCCGCAAAGATAACACTTTCGCCTTTTTTCATCGGCAGTTCGAAATAACCGGGCACCATCAAATCTTCTTTGTAGTCATAGCCCCGTTCTCTCTCTTTCTGATACTCAATCCCTTTGTACCATTGCGGTTCATGGTGATACTCCACGGCTTTGTTGAACTGCATGTATAGATTCGGATACCCCGGATACATTCGATTAAATCGACCATTTTCGCATTCATCCATATTCGTATTGGCCGATGAATTCTCGTGCGTCAGTTCGTTTACGCTACGAAAGGCCAAAAACGGACGAAAACGCAAAATTGTCGGACTTCCCGATTCCACAAGCGTGTACCGAATCATCACGCGCGGTTCAAAACTAACCAGCAAGCGCTCCTTACGCAAAATCATAGCGCCCACACGATACACCGTTGTCGAAATAACTTCGCAGTCAAACTCACGGATGTACTTGTGTCCATTAGGCGAAAATGTATTCTCTCCATACTGGTGTAAGCCTAGATTGAACTCTGCTCCATGTTGGATAACCGTCTCATCCAGCGAACTGAGCAACACAAAGTTCTCATCCCCCAATTCAGGCAGCGGCAACACCAGTTGACCGTGATATTTGCGCGTATTACAATCGACCAGCGTCGTCGAATTGTACACACCCGCACGGTTGGTTCGAATCATCTCCTTTTGAAGCGAACGCTCCAGATTAACAAGCACATTCTTGTCAAAATTCAGATAACTCATGATGTGTGATTTAATATTAAGTAGTGTCTATCGTTAATTACCAAATTGCTGCTCGCTATACAAACTTGTCGCCAAACTTCTCTTGCGCGTCCAGCACAAATTGTTTGATGCGTTGCTCCTCCTCTTTCTTGCAGATCAACAGCGCACCGTTCGCTTCGGCTACTATCATATCGTTCATTCCTTGCAGAACAACTAGTTTGCCATGTTCCAGCGTAACCACGTTGCCTTCGCTCTCATAAAACAGCGCATCACAATGCACACTCACATTTCCAGACTGATCTTTCTCGCTCAGTTCATACAACGAACCCCATGTCCCCAAATCGCTCCAACCGAAATCGGACGGCAGCACGTACACATTGTCTGCCTTCTCCATCACTCCGTAATCTATGGATATATTCGGACAAGTCGGAAAGATTCTCTCGATGAATTCGTCTTCTTTATCAGTTCCCATCAGCATATCACCCTCTCGGAACTTAGCAGCCATGTCCTGCATATATTTGTCAAACGCACCGCAAATCGTTTGCAGATTCCAGACAAAGATACCGCTATTCCAAAGAAAGTCACCGCTCTTCAGGAACACTTTCGCCATCTCCAAATTAGGCTTCTCAGTAAAGGTCTTCACCGGGTAAATATCTGCGAATTTTTCCGAGACATTTGCGAGACAATTAGCTGATGACTGCAAGGCTTTAGATTTCTTGTTTTGCAGAAACTGAATATAGCCATACCCCGTCTCAGGACGTGTCGGTTTCATACCCAACGTCAGGATCGCATTGTTCTCTGACACAAAATCCAACGCATGAGATATCGCGTTACGAAAACTCTCTTCATCCAAAATCAAGTGATCACTCGCCGCAACTACAATATTAGCCTTCATTTCCGGGCTACTCCAG
>JAEEHO010000138.1 GCA_016280845.1 Paludibacteraceae bacterium
CAAAGTCAAACCAACCTCCTCTTATGTAAGAGGAACAGAAATTAAAATTCGCGGTACTGGTTCTATTTCTGCCGATGTGCGTTACAGCAAAGCCCGCACAATGGCTACCGCAGATATGGTGTACGCGGAAGAAGAGGTCGCTATGGAAACCGTCATGGATGCCGATCCGTCGATGGCGGTAGTCGGCTATGGCTATAGCGGAAAGAAAGAAGTAGTTAGCAATGCCATTTCTGCCGGCAAACTGACAGCGGGTGAAGTCAACGATTTTGCACGTTGGAATTACTGGCAGCATGTGCTCGGCGAAACACACAAACAATATATAGACGACTGGCGTATATTGGCGCAAGACCGTTATGTGGTACAAGTGACCAACCGCAACGGCTATCCTTTTGCCAACATCCCTGTCAATCTAATAGATGCACAAGGCAACACGCTCTATCAAGCCGTGACGGACAACACCGGCAAAGCTGAGTTGTGGAATAATTTGACGAATGGACGAAAAGCGAAAGGCACTATAAAGGCGAAAGGCGAAAGGACGAAAGGCGAAAGTCTGCGAGTGATAGTGAATGGCAAGAAGTATTCCGCCAAGCCGTTTAGCGAGGGATGCAATGCTATTGTGTTGGACGAAGCGTGCGAGGCACAAGACGGTGTGGATGTGTTCTTTATCTTCGATGCAACCGGTTCGATGGGAGACGAATTGCGATACCTACAGGCAGAGATGCGCGATGTGATAGCGCGTGCCGAAGCGGCCACAGGCGGTTTGTCTATCCGCACAGGCGCAGTCGTTTATCGCGACCACGGTGACCAATATCTGACACGTATCAGCCGTCTGACCAGCCGCATGTCCACCACACAGGCATTCATTGACAAACAGGAAGCAAACGGCGGAGGCGATTTTCCGGAAGCCATTCCGGAAGCACTCATGGCAGCACTCAACAGCGCAGGATGGGACGAAAATGCGCGCACACGCATTGCGTTCCTAATATTAGACGCTCCATGCCATACCGATTCTGCCACTATTGCTCTACTACACGAACAAATACTGAATGCAGCCGCAGTGGGTGTGCGCATTGTGCCGGTCGTTTGCAGCGGTCTGGACAAAAGTGGCGAGTTGCTGATGCGCTCCATCGCACTGGCAACCAACGGCACATCGTTCTTCCTAACCGACGACTCAGGCATAGGCGAAACGCACCTCAAACCGACTACCGACAGCCTGAAAGTGGAACACCTGAACGATATGTTGGTTCGCACGATAGTGGAGTTCAGCTACATGCCCGATTGCACAGGTCATTGGAATGAAGAACAAATCAGTCAAGTGGACGAGCACTTTATTCCTAATCCATTCGATACGAAGGATTTAAGTCCGGAAGAGATAACCGAAAAAGACTCACCTAGCACGCTCTATCTCTTGGATATAACCGGTAAGTTGATCATGGTTTATCAAGGACGTTTGGAAGACGCGGGAGACGCACAATTGTCCAAACTGCGTTATCAACTCTCCACCGGTATCTATTTCGTCAAAGCCTTCTATGACGGCGAATGGCACACCAAAAAGATGTTGGTTCACTAGAGTTACAGAGGCACTATAAAGGCGAAAGACATAGGTAACGAAAGCAAAATAAACGAACGCCAACTTTGCAGTCGGCGTTCGTTGCATTACATGTAAAGTGAATATTTCAGTTCTTATTTTCCGTAATATTACGAAAGTTTCGAAACAATAAAAATTCACCCATCGTTTCGAAACATGCCACACACTCACAAAAGCACATTTGCAATAGCAAAGTCGGTCATTCTGAATAGTTTCGATATTTCGAATGATTCTTTCCAAATAGTTTACTATTACGCTTTCAAAAACTATTTCGATATTTTTTCAGAACAAAAGTCTTGGTAGTTTCGAAAAAAAGCAGTAATTTTGCACCGCATTTCGTTGCAAAGTATATTTTGCAAAACGGCGCAACAATGCTTTCAGGTATATTATTGCACAATTTAATGGCAAAGGGCAAAAAAATGAAAAGATTCATATTCACAAGTTTAATTTTATTCTTTGCGCTGGTGGTTAACGCAGGCAATACGAGTTGCCGCTACACACCGGACAACACCACCATCTTCAAAAACCCGGAACGCGGCTATACGGAAGAGTTGAGCAAAAAAGTCTCCGCAAGCAGCAATCATGTTGTCGTAGGCAACGTTAGCGATAGTTGGGGCAACAGTAACAAAAAGACCTTGGCACTTGTGTTGTATAATTTCAACAAATTCAAGGCTCAAGAACTTCCGGAAGAGATTCTCACCGGTTTTGACGAGGATATGGCAGAATTGCGTAAGTACGGACTGAAGTGCGTGCTGCGTTTCGCTTATACCGAAAGCCAGAGCGACAATGTGGATGCCACGCCGGAATGGGTAGACAAGCACTTGGAGCAACTGAGTCAGCACCTGATTGACAACGCAGATGTTATCTATACCATCGAAGCCGGATTCGTCGGCTCGTGGGGCGAATGGTACTACACCAAGAACTACGGCAACGAGAGCCAACATATGAATGCCAACCGCCGAAAGGTGATTGAGTCGCTTTTCAAATACGCTCCGACTGATCGTTTCATTCTTTTCCGTTACCCGATGCTCAAGACTGAGTATCTGAGCGACAAAAACCCGCTGACTGAGTCCGAAGGATTCAGCGGCACAATCAAAGCACGTATGGGTTGCCACAACGACGCATTCCTGAACAACTGGGGCAACGATGGTACTTATGCCAGCAACAGTAAAGACGACGATCCGAAAGTTCGTCAGTATATTGCCACCGAGACGCTCTACGTGCCGAACGGCGGTGAAACGAATGTGGAGGAGGATGATTTGGCAGAGAAAGTATATACCAAAGCGCCATCAGAAATGAGCAAATACCACTGGTCGTTCTGCGGTCAATCGTACGCAACCCAAGTTACCAGACGCTGGAAAAACAGCGGTATTTTCGACACGCTGAATGTTCATATGGGTTATCGCTATAACCTGATAAACGGTTTGTACAGCGACAAGGCTGCTCCCGGCGGCAAGGCCAACATCACCATCCTTGTTCGCAACGTGGGCTATGCTCCTATCTACAACGAGCGTCCGGTGTATATCGTACTGAAAAACAGCAGCAATACCTACTCTATCAAGTTGCAAGCTGACCCGCGTCGCTGGTTGCCTAACGGCTACTACAGCAACATCAACGAGCAGATAACCATACCTGACAATGTCAAGGAAGGCAAATACAAAATGTATCTGTGGATGCCGGACAAATACGAGTCGATTGCTAACGACCCGCGTTACGCAGTCCGCATGGCCAACAAAGACCTATGGGATGAGAATACCGGTTACAACGATTTGAAGGCAGAAATAACCATTTCCAAATCCGCCTCAAAAGACCCGGGAAATCTGCCGGAAGGAATAGAAGAAACGAATGACGGTCTGCAAGCAGCCCGTCCATGCAAGGTACTGGAAAACGGTATCTTGTTTGTTGTGATGCCTGACGGACGCAAATACAACGTGATGGGGTATTGATGATGGAAAAGAAGTTTGACACGGTAGTCTTTGATTTAGGCGGAGTGCTGATTGACTTGGACGTGCCGCGATGTGTCGGTCACTTCAAGCGTCTAATGGGTGAAGCGAATGTGCGCAACGTGTTGGGAATAGATGACGAAGGGGAAGGAGTGGTTGCCGTGAGCGCGGCTACACGTCAGTTGATGCACGACTACGAATACGGCAATATCAGCACCGAGGATTTTCTAGACAGTGTTTGTAGTTATTGCCATCCCGGCACAACGACCGACGATGTGCGTGCAGCTTGGATGAGCATGTTGGCCGAACTGCCACAAGAACGGCTGAACTACATCGCCGATTTGCGCAAAGCGGGATACAAGACATATCTGTTGTCCAACTCGAACGAGATGCATTGGGATTACATCTTCGAACAATACCACTTGAGTGAGTACTTCGACGGCATCTACGCTTCCCATCATTTGCACATGGCCAAGCCGAGCCAAGAGATATTTGAGTTTGTCGCCCGTGATGCCAAGATTGATTCCTCGCAAACTATCTACGTGGACGACTTAGACAAGAATCGCGCTGCCGGAGAGAAATACGCCAACTGGCAGACATGTGAATCAGTAGAGAAACTAAAAATGGAAATAGAAGGATTAAGAAAAAGCATTTAACCCAGTTATAAGATGAAAGACATTTTGAATCAGTTCGCCATCCGGAATGAGGTGGCTGACCCGGAACCGCTGAAAATCGGTTTTATCAACGAGTCGTATGTCGTGCGTGCAAAACGCCCGGGTGAGAAATCGTATTTCTTGCAGCGCATCAACCACCATATCTTTCAGAATGTGGAAGGTTTGCAGCAGAATATTCAAAAAGTGACAGACCATATTCGCCGGAAGTTGCAAACTGCCGGTGAGACTGACATAGAGCGTAAAGTGCTGGAACTGGTTCCGACCAAGGACGGAAAGCTCTATTATAAAACACCGGAAGGCAATTATTGGCGTGTCTATGTACTTATCGAAAACGCCACTTCGCAGGAGAAAGTGACACCTAAGTCGGCTGAACTGACGGGCGAGGCGTTCGGTCGTTTCCAGTGCCAGTTGGCAGACCTGCCTTTTGATGAGTTGTGCGAGTCAATTCCTAACTTCCACAACATAGAGTTCCGTCTGCAGCAATTGGACGAAGCGATTGCAGCTAATCCGGTCGGCCGTAAAGGTTACTGCGCAGATGTCATAGCAGCCATCAATAAACGCCGCGAAGAGATGTGTCTGGCGGAGCGTTTGTTCCGCGAAGGCAAACTGCCGAAACACATCAACCACTGCGACACCAAGGTTAACAATATTCTTTTTGATGAAGCAGGTCGACCTATTTGCATCGTTGATTTGGATACCGTGATGCCTGGCTTTGTGCTGAGCGATTTTGGAGATTTCATGCGTACTGCGGCTAACACAGGACTCGAAGACGACACAAACCTAGACAATATACGAGTCGATCTGGAGATTTTCGAGGCCTACGCACGCGGCTATCTCAAACAGGCAACCTTCCTTACCGACTTAGAGAAGGAATTGCTGCCTTACGGCTGCCGTTTGCTGAGTTACATGCAGACCGTGCGCTTCTTCACCGACTACCTGAACGGTGACACGTACTATAAGATTCAGTACCCCGAACACAATATAGTTCGCACCCGCGCGCAACTGCGCCTGCTCGAGGAACAAGAGAAAGTAGCCGAGCAGATGAAGGCGATAATTCACAAATTAGAGAAGAATGGTTAAGTGGCTTTTGGTTATGATATTACTAATAGATAAGGTCAACTGGCCAAGTGCCTTCCCGGAAGCGCCGGAAGCAAGTGTGGAAGTTACGAACGACCACGAATTTCTATATTTGAAATATAAAGTGAAAGGTGCGCAACTGCGCGCTGTAACGACTGAAGATCAGGGGCCTGTATGGGAAGACTCATGTGTGGAGTTCTTTTGTCAGGTTCCGGGAGACAATTGTTATTTCAATTTCGAAACCAATTGTATCGGTGCCATGGTTGCTTCGCGCCGCCGCGGCAGAGCCGAAGATGTGCAGCCCCTCTCTCCGGAAGAAATGACACAAATCAAGCGACATTGCACCTACCCGCGCAAAGCGATAGAGGAACAAGACGGCTTATTCGAATGGACTGTAGATCTGCAGATTCCGCTGGTGCTTATCTTCCGCGAGCACGAGCCGCAGTTTCCACAGAAGCTGTTTGTCAACTTCTACAAGTGCGCAGACAAGACAAAGAAACCACACTTCCTCAGTTGGAATCCGATACCTCTTCCGAAGCCCGATTTTCATTGTCCGGAGTACTTTGGAGAGATAGTTTTGAAGTGAAAGAAAAGACTGCTTTTTCGAAATATTGCGAAACGGGCATCGAAACATACATTTAACACGTTTTCATAGGGTTAGATGGCAGTTTCAATTTTATGTTAAACAACATAGCAAAGACAAACAAATATTTTATATTTATGTTGTAATTTTGCAGTGCGAATATTTTTTTAATTAACACATATACAATCAATCAATGGCAACTTCATTTACATTCGATGAAATTCATCAGCAACCGGCTATGTGGCGCAAAGAGCTGCAAGCATTGCTGAGTGCAAAAGCTGAAATCAGTGCATTCATGCACAAGTACCTTACCCCGGAAACCGACATCGTTTTGACAGGTGCCGGCACTTCGGCTTTTATCGGTGACGCTCTGGCACCGGTTATGCGTGGCATGTGGCGCAATGTACGTGCCGTAGCTACGACAGATTTGATCACCCACGCAGACTGCCTGCTCGATGCAGAGCGTCCGTTGCTGCTCGTCAGCTTTGCTCGTTCGGGTAACAGCCCTGAGAGCGTTGGCGCAGTAAACCTGGCTAACAAACTCTGCAAGAAAGTAGCTCACGTCTACATCACTTGCAACAAGAACGGAAAGTTGGCACAGCAGGCTAAGGGCCAGGACAACATCCTGTTGCTCCAGTTGCCGGAAGAGACCGACGACAAGTCGCTGGCTATGACCAGCAGTTTCTCCACTATGCTGTTGACCTGCATCATGCTCGGTAACATCGACACTCTGGAGAAAGATGCAGAGAAATTGGAGAACACCGCTAAGAACGCAGAGGCTGTTATCGCTAACTACGAGAACAGCCTGAAGGCTATCGCTGAGCGTCCGTTCGAGCGTGGTGTATTCTTGGGTTCGGGAGCACTGAAGGGTATTGCAGAAGAGTGCCACCTGAAGTTGCAGGAGTTGACCGATGGTGCAGTAGTCTGCAAATTCGACAGCTTCCTCGGTTTCCGTCACGGCCCGAAGGCTGTTGTCAACAACAAGTCGCTGGTTGCATACTTGATGACTGACGAGGAGAAGACTCAGCGCTACGAGCGTGACTTGGTTCGCCAAGTGGACGGCAACAACAAACCGGTTGCACAGATCATCGTTATCGCAGGTCAGAAGCCGGCATTGGATGGCGTTAATGCAGACCTGATTGTAGCAATGCCTCACGGCAGCGCCGAGACCGGTGCTTACGGAATCGTTTCGTACGTATTGGTTGGTCAGTTGCTCGGCTACTACGCTTCGCTGGCACACAACTTGACTCCGGACGCTCCGTCGGTAAGCGGTAACATCCACCGTGTGGTAGAAGGCGTAACCATCTACGAATAAACCAATTCACAAACTCGAAATTCAAAATTATTAGATATCATGGCAAAGACTGAAAATATCCTCCGCGTAATGGAGGAAAGAAAAAAAGCAACCGGAGTTCCGATGACCCTGTTCGCAGCATGTCCTAACTCCTTGTCAGTAATCAAGGCTTCGTTTCGCGCAGCTAAGCGTAACAACTCGCCGATCTATTTCGCTACCACTTTGAACCAAGTGGACTGCGATGGCGGTTACACCGGCATGACTCAGGCTGAGTTCACCAAGATTTTGGCTCGCGAAGCTGCAGCAGTACACTACACCGGTCCGTACGTAGTAGCTATCGACCACGGAGGTCCATGGTTGAAGGACAAGCAGTCTATCGAGCGTTGGGACACCGAGCGCGCTATGGACGGCGTTAAGAAGAGTTACGAAGCTGCTATCTTGGCCGGCTACGACTTGATTCACGTTGACCCGACTGTAGATATCTTCCTGCCGAAGGGTGAGATCATCGATATCCACGTAGTAGTTAAACGTACTGTTGAGTTGATCAAGCACGCTGAGGACTTCCGCAAGGCTCACAACATCGCTCCTATCTCGTACGAAGTAGGTACCGAGGAGGTTCACGGCGGTCTGGCAGACGAGAAGACTTTCGATACATTCCTCGAGGGCTTGAAGCAAGGTCTGCATGAGGTAGGTCTGGACGATATCTGGCCATGCTTCATCGTAGGTAAGGTAGGTACCGACCTGCACACCACCTTCTTTGATCCGGAGGTAGCACGCAATCTGACCGCTAAGGTTCGTCCTTACGGTAGCTATATCAAGGGTCACTACTCTGACGATGTAGAGAACCCGGAGGATTATCCGAAGGCAGGTATGGGTGCTGCTAACGTAGGTCCTGAGTTCACTATGAACGAGTACGATGCTCTGGCAGAACTCGAGGAAGAGGAGAAGAAACTCTTCGCAGAAGGCAAGGTTGCTCAGTTGAGTAACATGACCCAAGTGCTGTGGCAGTGCGTTTACGAGTCCAACCGTTGGAAAAAATGGTTGCACGGCGAGGAAGTAGGCAAAGACCTGAAGGACTGCACACCGGATCGCCAGTTGTGGCTCGTTAAGACCGGTTGCCGTTACATCTGGCAGAAGCCGGAAGCACTGGTTGCACGTCAAACATTGTATGATAACCTCGAGCGCCTCGGCATCCACGCTGAAGAAGTAGTGCTGATGCGCATTGAGCATAACATGGATAAGTATTACAACGCGTTTAATATTGTTAACCTCAACGACTACTTGAAGTAACAATTATGAAAACGAAATTCTATCTATTAGCAGTAATCGCATGCGCCCTGGTTCTTTTGGGTGCATGCGGTTGCGGCCGTACAATTACACAGACAGAAGATCCGGATAAACCTAAAAACGACACCACCAAGGTTGAGGAAAAGCCGGATTTGAGCAAAATCAAGCAATCTGTACTCGTAACCGATGACTGGGTTTGGAGCAAAAAACCGCAGATCACGGTACATATAGAAAACCCGAACAAGGTTGCTGTCAAACTGGGTGTAAAAGTAAAAATCAGCACCGACAGCAAGCAGAATATTGCTGAAATAGTTGACAGCGTGGATATCGCTGCTAATGGCAAGGTGGATCACATTATGACCACAAGCGAGAACCTCGAACCGGGTATCTATCGCGCTATTTGTTTCGTCAATGGCAAGAATGCGCGCTCGTTCTACTTCGCTATCGATCCGTTCGATATCAAGTCGGAACCGGACATGCAACCGGACTTTGACGCATTCTGGCAAGCAGCCAAAGACCAACTGGCTGCAGTGAACATGGATGCCAAACTGACAGAGATACCAGAGAAGAATTCATCGACACGCAAAGTGTATCTGGTAGAGATGTATTCCGTGCCCGATGGTCTGGAGGGTGAACCTGTAAAGATTCGCGGATACTACTGCGAGCCGCAGGATGGTCAGAAACACCCGGTTATTCTCCATTTCTACGGCTACGACACAGCCGGCAGCAAGGCTAAATGCGAGTGCCCGTCAGGCGGTTCGTCCAACTATGCAGAGTTCTATCTCTCCCACCGCGGACAATACCTGAACAACCGTCCGGCTTCAACCAAAAACCCTGGTGTAGAAGAAGATTGTATCAATGTCTACAACTCGGACTGGTTCGCATTTAATTTCGGAGACAAGAACAGTTACTACTACCGCGGTGCATTCATGGATTGCGTACAGGCCGTTCGTTTTATGGCTACACGCTCTACCAGCGATATGACCAAGTTGTTCGCCGAGGGTTCGTCGCAAGGAGGCGCTCTCAGCTATGCTTGCGCAGCACTGAGTGACTATCCGTTTACCGCCATTGCTGCGAATGTTGCCTTCTTAGGCGACTTTGCAGAAGCAATGGAGATTGGCGGTTTAGCAGCAGAGATTTCCAAGCGATGCAAAGGCTCGATGTCAACCGAGGATATGCTTACATTCCTCTCCTATTTTGACACAAAGAACATGGCCACTCGCATCTCATGTGCTGTGATGGGAAGTAGCGGATTGCAGGACGATGTTTGTCCGCCTCGCACGAACGTGGTGCCTTTCAATAATTTGAAGACACCGGCTTCGGAAAAGAAGTACATGTGGGGCCCAGAGATGGGTCACGACTATCCGAAAGGATGGAACGCAATGGCATTCTTCAAGGAAAGAATGTGATTGTACAAATAGATAGTATTTTGGTGTAATCATTTAACCCGTTAACCACAATGAAAAAGTTTGATATAATTGCTTTAGGTGAGTTGAATGTTGATCTGATTCTCAATCAAATAGAGGGAGAACCGGAGATCGGAAAAGAAAAGTTCGCAAAACAGATGACATTGACTCTGGGTAGCTCGACAGCTATTTTTGCAGCCAATGCAGCTGCGTTGGGAGCAAAGGTTGCTTTCTGCGGAATGATCGGTAATGACAGTTTCGGTGACTTGGTAGAAACAAGTTTAAAGAAAAAGGGCGTAGATACCAGTTACCTGATTCGTCAGGACAAACATGCTACCGGTGCTACCATCTGCATGAGTTATGACGAAGACCGTGCTAACCTGACTTATCAGGGTGCAATGGATTTCATGTCGTTGGACGATATCAATCCGGAGATCTTCAAGGAGACCAAGCATATTCACATCTCGTCTATCTACATGCAGAGTGGTGTTAAGCGCGATCTGATGAAGATTCTTGAGTTGTGCAAAGAGAACGGAGTTACCACTTCATTGGACACCCAGTGGGATCCGGAGGAGAAGTGGGATTTGGACTACAAAACCATTCTGCCGATGCTGACTGTCTTCATGCCGAACGAAACCGAATTGAAATTCTTGACGCATAGCGAGAATCTGGAAGAGGCGATTGAAAAGATTCGCCCGTATGCCAACGCAGCCGTTATCAAATGCGGCAGCAAGGGTTCTATCTTGATGCGCAAAGATCAACCGGCAAGGATACAACCGGCATTGCTGAACAAGCACGTAGTGGACTGCATCGGAGCAGGCGACTCATTCAACTCCGGCTTCATCACCCGTCTCGCAGCCGGCGATCCGTTGGACGTTTGTCAACAATATGGCAACATGACCGGTGCAGTTAACACTACCGCAGCCGGCGGAACAACCGCCTTCACATGCCGTGAGGACGTAGAGAAAATCGGTCGCGAACGTTTCGGATGGGGAAAATAACAATGAAACGTACTTTTCATATAGTAATACTATGCGTAGCAGCGGCGCTTCAAGCGTCCGCTGCTACGTGGTATATCCGAACCGATGGTTTGGATGGTAACGACGGCCGTTCGTGGGAAAACGCACAAGCAACTATTCGTTTGGGTATTGACAACTGCCGCCCGGGTGACACCTTGCTGGTTGAAGCAGGTGTATATTACGAGGGAATTTCTATTAAAGAAGGTATTAAGATTTTTGGTGGATGCACTGCATTTGAACCATTTAACCGCAAACGCAACCATGAAGACAAAACAATTCTTGATGGAGAAGGATTAGGTACACGTTTGATTACAACAGACGCTGATTGTACCAAACCTACCGTTATCGAGGATTTTGTTCTTCAAAATGCGCGCCACGACCAACGAGGCGGTGCAGCATGGTTGAAAGGAAAAGTCCGCATGCGTCATTGCATCATCCGCGGATGTAGCGGTTTGCAATGCGGTGGCGTACTTATCAAGGGAGATCTACCTGAAGCCTCTGCTCTGGGAGCAGAATTGGAAGACTGCCTTATATACAACTGTTCCGCAACAGGTCATGAGTGGCCGGACGCAGGCGGAGTTGCTAATTTTGACGGAACACTGACTAATTGTATTATAGCCAATTGCTATGGAGACCGTTATGGCGGCATTCACTCCGAAAGTTCCGTATATGACTGCATATTCTGGGGCAACAAAAACGAATATGGTTTCGTTGACCCGTCTAACTACGTTTCAGACGAAAGCATTTCGGGCACTAGTCGCGCCGATGAAGGTTTTGAAGACCATTTCTTCAAGAAACCGTGGTTGTCGTCAGACAATGAAGCGGAGGATGGTCCTCATTTCCGTGATCCATCCAGTTTCGTAGGTGTACCTATCACAGATGCAGAGCAGGCCATCATGCTGGCAGCTGACTATAGCGTTGGACCTGCCACACATCGTATCGCATCAATGCCGCCGGCATCTCCGCGTGCGAATATTCCTACAGATTTGATTTCATTCCCGTGCGAGAAACGCATAGGAAACACAACATATCGTTCTGCCGATTACACTGTTCCTTCTTTTATTGCATTCCTGCTAGACAAGAAGGCTAAATTAGTATCCAAAGAACAACCATACAATATGGTAGCAACCATCAATGGTGATCCTATGACCCGGATGGGTTTCTGTTGGTTTACCAACGAAGGTATCACAGAAGGTAAAGTTCAGCTGGTGGCAAAAGCAAACGCTACCGCTGCGGACTTTACAGGCGATGCAGTTATTAGTGTAACAGCAAACGCAACTACAACAGCTCCTTTGCACTACGCAATATCGACTTCGGGGATTCTCAAAGCTGCACGTATTGACAAAAACACTGCCTTCCGTTATGTAAGCCACAAAGCACTTGCAGAAAACCTGAAACCGGGCACAGATTACTCATATCGCGTAGGTTATGATGGTCATTGGAGTGACATTGCTCATTTCCGCACAGCGGACACACAACAGGGCGAGTTTTCTTTCATCTATATGACGGATAGCCATATTCAAAATCAAGAATATGTAGACGCTGCGCGTCTGTGTGCAGAGGCTGTTGCCAAGAATGAGAAGAACGCTCGTTTCTGCGTGTTCCCGGGTGATTTTGTGGATACTGGTACGGACAATAACTCCGAGTGGGAGTGGGAGCGTTGGTTTGACGAGGTTATGAAACCCATCATCACACAGATGCCTATCGTGCCGACAGATGGTAACCACGATGACTCGCCGTTATTAAACTACACATACCATTTCAACACCGACACTACGTTCAATCTCGAAACCAAAGTGCGCCCGCAGTTCGCAGGTATTAACTATAGTTTTAGTTACGGCAATCTACAATTGATTGCATTCTCCGAGCAAGATTTTTGGCGCGGAGAATATGACTACGAGACTCTTACATCCGAATACCTTGAGCGTGACTTAGGCGGTTGGTTCCGTCGTCAGGTAGCAAAAGCACCAAATGCACAATGGCGCGTAGGATTGGTACACAAGAATCTGTTCTCCGGATCGGACCATCAACGTGACAAAGAAACGCCGTTACTCCGCGCTACCTTGCTGCCAGTAATGAAAGACTGCAAAATAGATATGGTTTTACAGGGACATGACCACACGTATGAGATTATCGGTCCGGTAGATCCTGATACGCGCAAGCCTATTCTGTCTGCAATCTCACAGCGTGAAGTAGTACCGGCATCAATGCCAAGCAATATCACCGGATACAAAAACGGTACATATAACGTCAAAAACGGCACGTTGTACTTTATCGGTGCTACTTGTGGAGCTAAACGTTATACCCCGCTGACTCGCGAAGAAATGGATGCATCGAAGCACATCCACAAGATAGACAACTATTTTGATCTCTTCACAGGTATGTTCGGCCAACCGGGCGCACCGAGTTACACTCGTGTAACCGTGAAGAAGGATCACTTGTTGTTGGAGTCCTTCAAGGTATTAGAGAACGGAAAAACAGAATTGTTTAACACCATAAAAATAACACACTAATGAAAACAAAGAATTTATTTTATCCGTTGCTGTTAGGCAGCATGATGTTTGCTTCTTGTAAGCCGGAAATAGTAAATCCGCCAACTCCACCAGAAGAAGACACAACCCAAGTTTATGTTCCTAAAACTGAAGTTGAAAAAGTTGACTCGGCCTACCAGGCGAAAGATTACACCGTACCCAGTTTTACACAACTTTGCATTGCAAAAGAAGCTGCTCGCGCAAATATGACAGCAGAAAATCTTGCCTTGATGTACGAAAAGGTCAGCCTATTGGTTGGCAAAGAAGAACCATACAATATGGTTGCTACCATCAATGGCGATCCTAAAACTCGCATGGGTTTCTGTTGGTTTACCAATGATAGTATCTTAGATGGTGAAGTTCAATTAGTCGCAAAGGAAGATGCTACCGAGGAAGATTTTGCTAGCAGTGCCATCACTATACCTGCTACAGCAAAGCAAACCAAAGCTCTTCGATATTGTGGTATCTGCTCATATATCGTAGCACACTCAGGTATTGCAAAAGGAGAAAAGTTCCGTTATATCAGCCATAAAGCTTTAGCAGAGAATCTAACCCCTGGGACAAACTATTCATGGCGCGTAGGATATGAAGGTCATTGGAGCGATATTGCCCATTTCCGTACCCAAGATGCAAGCCAAGGAGAATTCTCTTTTATTTACATGAGTGATAGCCATATCATGAACCCAGACTACGTTTCCTACGCACGCCGTTGCGCTTTGGCTGCAGTAAAGACGGTTCCTGAGGCTCGTTTCTGTGTATTCCCTGGTGACTTTGTAGAAGATGGAACTATTGCCAATAGTGAGTGGGAATGGGAACGTTGGTTTGAAGAGTCGTTGGAACCGGTCATAAAGCATATGCCAATTGCTCCTACCGACGGAAACCATGATGATAGCCAAAATTTGAATTACACCTACCACTTCAACACTAATAATGATTTCTCTCAAATCAACAAAAGAGCACAGTTTGAGGGAATCACATATAGTTTTACTTATGGCGATGCATTATTTCTTATCTTCTCAATGCAAGATTTTTGGCGTCAGGACTATAGTATGGTAGATTGGACTTCTATTTATTTAAGTGATGTTAGCAAATGGTTCCGTCAGGAGACAGCAAAGAATCCTAACACAAAGTACCGCATTTCATTATCACACTTCAATCTCTTCTCGGGTTCGGACCACTCTACAGATGAGGATCCTCCTTTGTTCCGTCATTGCATGTTACCAACAATGAAGGCTTGCGAAATTGATGTCGCTCTTCAAGGACATGATCACACATATGAAGTTATTGGTCCCGTTAATCCTGACAATTGTACTCCTATCTTGAGTGCTATTTCAGACCGAGAAGAAGTTGCAATTGACGCTGAAAAGAATGTAACCGGCTACAAAGGAGGAACCTATTGCACCGATGATGGTACGCTCTACTTTATTGGTGCGACTTGCGGCCGCAAACGTTACTATCCCCATGATCGTGCACGCATGGAGAAAGACTATGCCGCAACTCCAGAAGAGTTAAAGAAGGGTAAACATGACGTAGAGAACTATTTCGATCTCTTCACTGGCATGTTTGGACAACCGGGAAGACCATCTTTTACAAAAATCACTGTAAAGGACGATTGCATTGAATTTAACTCATACACAGCTGATAACGATGAGGGAGACGTAACTCTCTTCAATACCATGCGTGTAGTTCGTACCAAGGCGCACACAACACCTGCATTGTCAATGCCTGCATACAAAAAATAAGTAAACGTTAAGAAATGCAACGTTCGATTCTAATACTCACATTGTCTGTGCTGCCGATATTAGCGGCAGCGGGCGTTGTGAGTGTCACTCCAGGCGGAAGCAACCGCATAAAAACTGCGGCTGCTTCCGCTGCTTCCGGAGATACTCTGATGCTTAGTTCCGGTGATTATACCGAAACAAGCACAATAGAACTCTCCAAACCCCTGGCAATCATTGCAACAGAGGGCGCAAAACCTATTCTAAAAATGAGCGCACGCCTTCAAACCAAAACACAATTGATTCTGAAAGGACTTACTCTAATAGGAAACACTCAAGAGGCTGTACGTCTTGTGGCAGCAGAGAAAGATACGTTAGCATCATTACACATGGCGAATTGTACGCTAAGTGGATACACAAGCAAATTCATTCGCGCGTACAACGAGGATAAAACAATTCCGTATATTGATAGTATCAGTATTGATAACTGTATCTTCAATATAGAAGGTTCGTCCGTGCGCACAGTGCAAGCATCAAAAGCCGACAGACAACTACGCCATTTCAAACTGACTCGTTCTACTTTTAACGGTGGCAGCGGTACAGAACGTATCATCTATATTAGTTCTGCTGAAGGCGCAACGATTGAATCTGCAGAAATAGACCATTGCACGTTCTTTAACTCTATTGCTCCGCGCGCCATCTATTTGGCAAACATCGATGGAGCGAGAGTCTGTAACTGCATTTTGATGAATGTATCTGCGATAGATGGGAACCAAGGATTTTGTCTGTATGGTAAAAATTCCTCGATTACACACTGCATAGCCTACAATGCGCCGGTATACGGTTCGCTCGGTAGTGTCACAAAGGTATATAACCGCAATCCTCGATTTATGAATGCAGCAGCAGGAGACTTCCGACTCTACGCCAATTCTCCCGCAATAGGCAAAGCAACGGATGGATCCAATATCGGAGATCCGCGTTGGGAAGTGACAAGCGAAGTGTACAATGACCCGAATGAACCTTACATTCCGTACAAGAAACCTTATTCGATGGCGCCGACAACTAATTCAGTTAAGATTCTTTGGCAGATGAATGAAGAAGACAAACCTACCGAAGCAACTATTCGCTATGGTATTAATCGTGATAACCTTGATATGCAGATAACGAGTAGTGAGGGGTGGAATGTCGAGGATGAAGGTTACATGCATATCATCACACTGACTAGTCTGCAACCTTTCACTCGCTATTATTTCACGGTAGGCGATGGAACGCGTTGGTATGCAGACACATGCAGCACCAAAACCGCTCCGGAATTAGGGACTGCATTCCGAATCTTTACTATCTCTGATATCCACGGCAATGCGCACAACAATTGGGCAAATATGCAAGATACTATTTGTGCGTTGAACCCGGATATCAGCCTTATGAATGGCGATTTTGTTAGTAGCAAAGGTAATGACCGCAATTGGAACAAGTACTTCTTTACTCCGGGTGCACAGTTTCTGTCGCAAGTCCCATTGATGTCTTCAGTCGGCAATCATGAAACTGGCGACCCGTTCACATATCGATGGGCTTCCTATTACGATTATTTTCATCAATTCAGTCATGGCACCCCAGAGGATACAATCAAGGACCCGCGCGGAGAAGCTTATTTCCATTTTACATATGGCAATGCTGATATTGTAATGTTGAACCTCAACGGAGATCCATCTTCCCCAGATTTTTTGCCGGGCAGTAAACAGTATGAATGGGCTGATTCCGTCCTAAATACTTGTGATCGCCCGTGGATTATCGTTTGCCATCATGTGGGTGTGCATACCACCGGCTATCACGGGCAGTGGGCTGACGAACCTCGACAAATGGGAACGTTATTTGAGAAGTATGCAAAACAAGGAAAGCGTATAATATCTTTGTCGGGTGATGATCATTCGTTTGAGCATCTATATAAAGATGGTGTACACTACGTACGCCCGGGTTGTGGCCGCGACGCCAACTATGACCAGCAAACACAGTTGAATGATTATCGCTACTCATTATTCTATCGCCGCACATCTTGCTTCTCGCTGCTTGATATGGCAGCAGATGCATCAACCATTGATCTCACCGCATGCGATTCGGTCGGCAATATTTTCTATACCTACCGTTTCATGTTGGATGGCAGTGATCGAACTCCTATTGCAGAAACAATAGTTAATAGTACTTGCCCAAAAAAGGTACTCATTGATGGAAATATAATGATCCATCGCCCGGATGGACAGTTATATTCGGTAGTCGGAATGGCTATACGAAGAAAGGAATAGAAATACTTTTTTGTTTAACCCAATACCTAATCGTATGAAGAAATTTTTTCTCTCATTGACGCTGTGCATTGTCAGTCTATATGCGTCAGCAACTATTTACTACGTCAGTCCTTCGGGCAATGACGACAACAACGGCACGAGTTGGTCTTCCGCCAAAGCTACCATCTCTGCAGCAATCACTGCCTCTAAATCAGGCGACGAAGTACGTGTTGCTGCCGGCACTTACAACGAGGCCATTACCGGTAAAAACGGTGTCAGTATCCATGGCGGTTACAACCCCTCGACGGATGCGCGCGACATCGATGCCTTGAGGTCCATCGTTGATGCTACCGGTCAAAACAAACCAGCTCTCAAATTCGCAGCATGCTCGTCCATAACCTATGTTGATGGACTTGTGCTACAGAACGCAGAACACACCACAAATGGCGGAGGTGCTAATATCGGAGCAAATGTTGTTCTGGATCACTGCACCATTCGCAATTGTAAGGGTGCCGCCGGTGGTGGTATCTATGCAGTAGCCAGCAAAGAAGATGCCCCAGCTCTTATCAAAAATTGTATCATTGAATTGTGTGAATCAACTAGTGATGGTGGCGGTGTTTTCTTGTCTGCATTTGCCATTATGGATGGTTGTATCGTTCGCGGTTGTGATGGTAAATATGGAGCAGTTGTTGTCGGTAACGATCAAAACAACCCGGGATGTATTCTACGCAATACTGTTATTCACAATAACTCTTGCACTATAGCCGGCTGGCCTGCTTCTGGCGGCATATACAATCGTACAGGAGGTTTGGTACAGAACTGTACAGTATGCAATAATTTTAGTGACGGAGGAGGCGGTTACGCCGGAATTCACTCTGAGGGAAGAGTTAACAACTCTGTTTTTTGGGGCAATCAGACTGTAGAAGGGTTCGTAGACCCGGTTAACTACATTGGCTCTTCAAATAGTTTCAACAACTATGGAGACCAAGGATTTGGTACGTTTACCTATAACAAAATGTCGTTGGACAACACAGCTGATAAAGGTCCTAAATTCAACAACCCGACAACCTATATCGGTAAACCTAGCAATGCGGGAGAGATTGCCGCAATGCAGAATGCAGATTTTTCTTTGACTAAGGGATCATACCTTATTGACAAAGGTAGAGCAAACGTGGCTCCTGAAACAGACATTCTCGGTGTAGCACGCCCCATCGGTCCTAAACCGGATATCGGTGCCTATGAGTTCGATCCGGATGCCCCAATGATAGCCGTAACCGGGTTGTCTATCTACGAGGATTCGGTACATATTATTATGGGTCAAACAGGCGGTGTATCACCTATTATTACTCCGTCTAACGCAAGCAACAAACGCCTTACATGGCGTATTGACAACACGACTATAGCAACAGTCAGCACTAATGGTGCCATCACGGGTGTAGCAATAGGTAAGACTCTTGTACATGCCACTACCGTGGACGGTAATTTCAGTGCGACAGCAGTGGTGGACATTCTGCCTATTCCGCCTGTTAAGTATCCGGATGAAGTAGTAGCGGCTGACTCACTCTACAAGATTGAGGATTACACCGTTCCGAGTTACATCCCATTCTGGGCAGCCAAGGAAGTTGCGCGTATCGACAGTCTCTCGGCCACATCGGAGGAAATTGCTTCGATAGCCGGCAAGGTTGAGGCGATGAATGCCGCTATCGCACAATTGGTGGCTAAAACCGAGCCGTATAACATGATCGCCAATATCAATGGCGATCCTACTACGCGCATGGCATTCTGCTGGTTCACCAATGAAGGAATCACTGACGGAAAGGTACAAATCGTGGCTAAGGCTGACGCTACTGCCGCTGACTTTGACGACACCGGAGTTATCGAAATTGATGCGACACCAACAACAACCAAGCCGCTCAACTATGCTGTTTCCACTTCTGGTATTATCACCTCCACCCACATGAGCGCGAAACAGAAATTCACCTACGTCAGCCACAAGGCTTTGGCTACTAATTTGACCCCGGGAACTGCCTATAGTTGGCGTGTCGGTTACCCCGGTCACTGGAGTGATATCGCTCAATTCCACACCAAGGATGCAGAGCAGGGCGAATTCTCGTTCGTCTATATGACTGATAGTCATATCATGAATCAAGAGTACGTTGATAACGCACGTTGGTGCGCAGAGGCTGTAGCCAAGACCGCAGCCGATGCTCGTTTCTGTCTCTTCCCGGGTGACTTTGTAGAGACTGGCGAAAGCGGTAACTCTGAATGGGAATGGGAACGTTGGTTCGAAGAGTCTATCAAACCAGTTATCATGAAGATGCCTATTGTGCCGACCGACGGTAACCACGATGATAGTCCGAATCTCAACTACAACTACCACTTCAATACCGACAATGCGTTCAATCTGACAGCGAAAACAAAGCCCCAATTTGACGGAATCACCTATAGCTTCGAGTACGGTGATGTGTTGTTCCTCGTTTATTCGCTCCAAGACTGGTGGCGCGCAAGCGGCAGCAGTGCATCTACACGTCGTTCCAGCTATCTGTCCACCGACCTGAAGAACTGGTTCTATGACCAAGTTGAGGCACACCCGAATGCTAAGTATCGCGTCACTTTGGCACACAAGAATATTTTCTCCGGTTCGGGACACTCGATTGATGACGAGACTCCGATGTTCCGTGATATCATGTTGCCTATCTTCGCTGACTGCCAAATCGACTTAGCTATCCAGGGTCATGACCACTGTTACGAGGTAATCGGTCCGGTTAACCCTTGGAAGCGTACTGCCATCACTGATGCTATTTCTGACGTTGAAACAGTCACTGCCGGTTCGGATACGAATATCACCGGCAAGAAGGGTGGTACTTATGTTGTAGATGATGGCACATTATACTTTATAGGTGCCACTTGCGGTCGCAAGCGTTATTCACCATATAGCCGCGCTACTATGGAAAGCAACATAAACAAACACCATGTAGAGAATTATTTTGACTTGTTTACCGGTATGTTCGGTCAACCGGGTGCTCCTTCGTTTACCAAGTTCACCGTAAAGAGTGATTGCATCGAGATTAACTCCTATACTGCAGATAGCAATGGAGATGCCACTTTGCTCAACACGATGAAAGTAAAGCGCACAAAGGCACACACTCCTCCTACCGCTATCGAGAACGTGAACTCCTTCGCTACTCGCGATGGCGAGAAATTTATCCAAGACGGACAAATATTTATTCGCATCAACGGCATGATATACAACATGCTTGGCGAAAAAGTTGAATCATTTAACCAATAAAACTGTATGAAAAAAACATTTCTACTGATGACTGCTTGTGCCATGGCATTGAGCGCATCTGCTGCTAATCATTTCGTCAGTCAGACAGGCGGCAATGATAGCAATGATGGCTTGTCCTGGGCTACTGCCAAGCAAACAGTAACGAGTGGTTTCGCTGCGTGTGCGGACGGAGACACTCTGTTTATCGCCGCTGGTACGTACAATGAGTGCGTATCCGTTAAAAGCGGTTCGTTTGTCTCAATGATGGGCGGCTACAATGCCGCAACCGGTATGCGCGATCCGGAAGTGTTTCAAACCATCCTGGATGGAGATGGACTTGGCAAAGTGCTCATTAGTATTGATGCCGAACCGACCATTCCTCTGCTCTATGACGGTTTGACCCTACAAAATGCGGAGTACGCATCATCCGGTAGTGCTATCATTATGCGCGGAAAAACTACGGTGAACAACTGTATTATCCGCAATTGTACATCCATGGGAAGCGGTGGCGGTATCTACGTCAACATGGCTGCTAACGACCTATCTTCCGTAATCAGCAATTGTATCGTTGAGTTGTGTTCCGCCAATAGTTCGGGTGGTGCTATTCACAATACGGGAGCGATTATTGAAAATTGTATTATTCGCGGTTGTATAGGTACCTATGGTTCTATTGTCCTCCGTGGAGGTATAGTAAGAAACTGCGTATTTTATAACAACTCAGCATTGGAAGGCAGTTGGCCTAACTCAGGTGGTGTATATAACCCGGCAGGCGAAGTGTACAATTGTACTTTTGCCAACAACTGGGGAGCACAATATGCAGGTATTCACTCTAATGGTCCGGTTTATAACTCTGTTATGTGGGGTAACAAACCTGAAGAAGGATTTGGCGATCCAGAAAACTACATCGAGGGTGGAACGGCAATCAACAACATAGCAGATCATGGATTCCATGATGACTCAAAGGATTGTCCAGATCCTTTCCTCAGCTTATCTCTCAATGAGGATAACAACGCAGAAGATGGTCCGCACTTCGTAGCTCCGACCAATTTTGTCGGTGTTCCTAAAAATGCTGCAGAGATTGCTATTATGCAAGCTGCCGATTGGTCAATCGAGGCAGGTTCGTACCTGATAGACAAAGGTAATGCAGAGAAAGCACCGGCTACCGACCTCACCGGAATGATTCGCCCGAAAGGTGACGGCATTGATGTGGGAGCCTATGAATATGACCCGAATGCTCCGATCATTGCGTTGGAAAGCTTCAATATCTACCAAGACTCTGTCTTTATCAACGCAGAGAGCATGGCCGGTCTGGGTGTTATCTTTACTCCGCGCAATGCTACTAACAGAAAACTCAATTGGACCAGCGATAATACTGCCATTGCAACTGTGGACAACCATGGTACCATAACCGGCGTGAGCGAAGGTATAACCATCATTCGTGCGGTAAGCCAGGCTAACGGAGAACTCAAAGACTCCGTAGTAGCTGTCATCAGTCCGAAGCCGCCGGTATATTATCCCAGAGAAGTGTTGGCTGCAGATTCTCTCTATAAGATAGAAGACTACACAATCCCTTCGTATACTCCGTTCTGGGTAGCCAAAGAGGCTGCGCGTATTGATAGTTTCTCGGCTACGGCAGAGGAAATTGCCTCGATTGCCGATAAGATTGTCGCAATGAATGAGGCAGCAGCCAAGTTGGTAGGCAAAGAGGAACCATATAATATGGTAGCCAATATCAATGGCAACCCACGTACCAATATGGCTTTCTGCTGGTTTACCAACGGTGGTATAACGGAAGGTAAAGTACAAATCGTTGCCAAAGAACATGCTACAGCAGCAGACTTTTCCGGAGACAATGTACTCACCTTGAATGCCGAAGCTACGACTACCGTGCCTTTGCGTTATGCAGTTTCCACTTCCGGCCTGCTCAAAGCTACCGGTATGAGCAGCAAGACTGCGTTCACCTATGTCAGCCACAAGGCTTTAGCAACCAAGTTGACTCCGGGAACAGCCTATAGTTGGCGTGTAGGATACGAAGGCCACTGGAGTAAGATCGGACACTTCCGCACACAAAATGCAGCGCAAGGAGAATACTCGTTCATCTACATGACCGATAGCCACATCCAAGATGCAGAATATGTAGAGTACGCACGCTGGTGTGCAGAGGCTGCAGCCAAAGAGGCTGCGGACGCTCGTTTCTGCCTCTTCCCTGGTGACTTTGTAGAGACCGGTACTGCCGCTAACTCTGAGTGGGAATGGGAGCGCTGGTTTGAGGAATCAATCAAGCCTGTTATCATGAAGATGCCTATTGTGCCGACCGATGGTAACCATGATGATAGCCCGTTGCTCAACTACGATTACCACTTCAATACAGACTGGACTTTTGCTCAAGACGCATTTACCAAGCCACAATTCAGTGGTATCACATATAGTTTTGTATATGGCGATGTATTGTTCCTGGTTTATTCACTCCAAGACTGGTGGCGCGCTCAGGGCAGTAGCGATGAAACAATGGTTTCCAGCTATCTGAGCACCGATGTAAGAAACTGGTTCCGCCGCGAGATAGAGAAACATCCGAACACTAAGTATCGTGTAACTCTCTCCCACAAGAATGTATTCTCCGGTTCCGGTCACTCTAAAGACAGCGAGACTCCGTTGTTCCGCGAGATTATGTTGCCTATCTTGAAGGAATGCGAGATTGACCTTGCTATCCAAGGCCACGACCACTGCTACGAAGTAATTGGTCCGGTTAATCCTGATACCCGTACTGTTGTTGAAGGTGCAGTAACCGATTTGGATACCGTTCCGGTTGATGCTGTAATGAACATGACCGGTCGCAAAGGGGGAACCTATTGCACGGATGATGGTACATTGTACTTCATCGGCGCTACCTGTGGACGTAAACGCTACGAGCCGTATAGCCGTCAGAAGATGGAGGATAACAAAGCAAGCCACAAAGTGGAGAACTACTTTGACCTCTTCACTGGTATGTTCGGCCAGCCGAAGGCCCCTTCGTTTACCAAATTCACTGTAAAGAACGATTGCATCGAACTAAACTCCTATACTGCCGATGCGAACGGAAACGCTAGCCTTCTCAACACGATGAAGGTGGTACGTACCAAAGAGCACACCGTTCCGTTCTTGGGTATAGGCAATGTCAATGCGGAAATGGTTGAGGGTGAGAAGTTCGTTCATAATGGACAACTATACATCCTCAAGAACGGTCAGATCTACAATGTACTGGGTCACAAAGTAGAGCAATTGGAGCAATAACAAATCAAAATCAATTAAATCATGAAAAAAGTATTGTATCTTTTCGTTGCTATGCTGGTGGCGTTGGCAGCGAATGCAAAAGTGATCAATATCAACTCAGATACAAAAGATGCGCTACGTGTCGCAGTGGCAGGCGCGGTAACCGGAGATGTTATCGTTATGGCAGAAGGCACATATGTAGAGTCCAATAGTGATTACATCGCTTTCACCGGTAAGAATGTAACGGTAATGGCAGAAAAAGGCGCCGAAGTAATTGTGGTTCCACAAGTACCTATTCGTTTGAAGACAGGTGCACGCGCTGAGTTTATTAACATCAAGTTCGATTGCGGCCATCTAAGCGACAAGGCTTCTTATTCCGAGATTATTGTTCCGGCAGATGGTACAGCAGACAAAAAAGTGATTTTGGAAGGCTGCGAATTCTATGGTTGGAAACAGAAAAGCAATGCTATTATTCACACCAGAACCGACAGACAATTGGACTCGATCGTCATCAACAACTGCTATTTCCATGACAATCTTTACAATTGTATTAGCTTAAAATATGCAAGTGTTGTCGGAGTAAGTATTACTAACAGTACGTTCGCCAATATCACTACCGATGCTTCAGGTCCGGATGCTGGTACTATTGATATCCGCGCAACAACCGGTCCGGTTCGCATTGACCACTGCACTTTCTACAATGCACAAGCTAAGAATACTGATTACGGAGCAATTGGTAAGATCATGACAAATGATGCTATTGTTTCCAACTGTGTCTTCGCTATGCCGAAAGACACTGCGGGTATAAGAACCATCAGCATGGTCGGAGGTAGTGCAAACAACTGCCTCGTATATAACTACCAAGACAAAGAGGGTTACGGAATTGCCAGCACGGTTACCGTTGACTCCGCAAGCTTTATTCTCGGCAAAGACCCGCTCTTTGTGGATGCTGCTAACGGGGACCTGCGTATCAGTGCCGGTTCACCGGTACTGGGTGCAGGAACAGGAGGTTCAGACCTCGGAGACCCGCGTTGGATTCCGCAAATCAACTATTACCTCATCGGTAATATGAACAATTGGGAACTGAATGCAAACTATATCTTGGAACAAAATCCGGAGAACGATGCAGAATACACCATTCCTATGATGATGCTCCTCGGTGATGAGTTCAAGATTACCAAGTCCGATGGAATCACTATCAATGAAGCAAACAGTTATCCAAGCGGTGTCGATAAGAAATATCAGGTTACAGCTTCGGGTGAATATACCGTTCGCTTCCGTCCGGACGGACAAGGCGGCGAAGGCTGGTTGGATGGATATCTCTATGCACAGCCTGCAGACTTAGGCCCATGGGAAGCTTGGTTCGGAAATGCCGTTGTACAAGAGAAGAGTTCTTATCTCATCTATGACTCTGCTGTCAACAAGATTACTGCACATATTCGTTCTGACAAGAACACCAAGGCTAAGATCAAATATCACGGTATTGCTGCCGAAGCTGGCAAATGCTACCGCATTGCATTCAAGATGAAGGCTAACCGTGAGCTCAATGGCATCACCCTCATATGGCAGGAAGACAATACGGAACCCGCTATTAACGAGAATCGAGCAATAGGCTTGAACGAGGACGAAGAATTTATCTACGAAGAGATAGTTTCCGGCGCTGCAGGAAACGGTATTCTTCTGTTCGACTTCGGAGTAGTCAGCAAGGGTGTTATTATTGAGATCTACGATGTTGCTATTGAAGAAGTAGAATGTCCGGCTCCTCCTACATACTACCTCGTTGGTTCAATGACCGATTGGGCTGCACAAGAGGAATACAAGTTTACAGCAAGCGAATCGGTAGAAGGTGAATATATCCTGAATACTACTCTGGAGGCTGGCTGCGCTATCAAGGTTGTAGGTATATCTGAGATCAAAGAGACCTGGTATCCTGGAGGCTTTGACAGCGAGTACGTAGTGGATGCTTCACATGCAGGAGAAACCACTGTTTACTTCCGTCCGGCAGGTAACCCGGAATGGGCTGCATTTGGTGGCTACTTCTATATGGATGCAAAACAGGGTATCGACCATGTTGAGGCAACCGCAGAGCAAGAGAAGTTCATTCGTGACGGTCAGATGTATATACTGATTGACGGTCAGGTATATAATACTCTCGGACAGAGAGTTGCCCAATAGTGGAACACTCATATGTGACATTTTTGTTCGCTGTGTCCGTCTCTCAAAAGGCGGGTGCAGCGAACAATATGTTCTCAAATTATTTAATATAAAAACAACCAATTAAAGTGCTTATGAGAAAAATCGTACTGATTTTAACTATTTGTGCATCGACGCTGAATGCGCTTGCAACTACTTATTACGTCAAACCTGACGGAAACAACAACAACGATGGTAAAAGCTGGAGCAAAGCCAAAAAGACTATTAGCGGTGCTCTCGGGTCTGCAACAGTGGGAGATGAAATTCATGTAGCTCAAGGTACCTATAACGAGCAATTGAGTTTGGCAGATGGCGTTGCTATTAAGGGAGGTTACAACACTTCCGATGAGAGGAATATTGATAAGTACCAAACTATCATTGATGGTACCGGCATTGCTTCTACATCGTATCTTATAGTTCGGTATTTGCCGAAAAACGCAACTTATGTAACGAATCCTATACTGCTTGAAGGTTTAGTCATTCAGAACTCGAATAGCAGTGCATGGGGAACGGGAACTCTATTCCTTCGTGGAAATATGACCGTCAACCGTTGCCATTTTCGTAATTGCAAGAGCACCAACACCGATCCGGGCGCCGGAGCTATTTATATAGAGAATGATGATGCACCCAATGCTGCTATTGTAAGCAATTGTATTTTTGAATTGTGCGAAGGCTACAAGAGTGCTGCTATATATAATAACCATGCAAATGGTACAATTGAGAATTGTATATTCCGAGGTTGCACAGGAACTTACGCAGTTGTGCGTAACTATAAAGCAGGAGGCATCGTCCGCAACTGTTTGTTTCACAACAACACTATCATCGAATCCAGTGCAAAAGGAGCTGTTGAGAACAACGGTTTGATGATTAACTGCACCGTATGTAACAACTTTTCTACAGGATACGCCGGAGTAACCACTAATTCCGGAGGTAAAACCTATAACTGTGTATTCTGGGGTAACAAAGCTGCAGATGGTTTCACTTCGGCGGTCAACTATATATCCAGCAGTAGCTCGTCGAGCCACAACGTAGCCGACGAGGGAACATCGTCAAGCAAGTTCTTGAGCCTCTCTTTGGCTGCCAACAACTACGATGCTGCCGGTCCCAATTTCGGCAACCCGACGGCTTTCGTTGGTGCACCGACCACTGACGCAGAAAAAACGGCTATGCAGAATGCCGATTTCTCGCTGACCGCTGCTTCGACAGCGCTGCTGAACAAAGGGACGAGCACTAACGCACCGTCCACCGATATCAACGGCACTGCACGTCCTAAAGAAAACGGCTATGATATCGGTTGCTATGAATACGATCCGAACGCTGCAAGCGTTGCGCTACAAGGAATACAGATTATGCAAGATACCCTCTATGTATCAATAGGAGCATCGGGTGCTTTTACCGTAATCTATACTCCGGGCAATGCGACCAACAAGCAACTGAATTGGACCATTGACGATACGTCTATTGCTACCATCAACGGAGGTCTCGTTACCGGCGTTACGGTTGGTAAGACCAAAGCACATGCAACTTCTGTTGATGGAGGATTCACTGATGAAGCAGTTGTAGTAATCCGTCCGAAAGCTTATCCGCATGAAGTGTTGGACGCTGATGCCAACTACCACATCGAAGATTATACGGTGCCTACGTTCATCGAGTTCCTTGTAGCAAAAGAGAATGCACGTATCGACAGTTTCACTTGCAAGGACATGAGTATCATCACTGAGAAACTGGCTATCTTTGCAGAGAAAAAAGCTAACCTGAAGAGCAAATATGAGCCGTACAATATGATTGCCAACTTCAATGGTGATCCTAAGACCCATATGGCTTTCTGCTGGTTTACCAACGGTGGTGTCACCAACGGTAAGGTTCAGTTGGTAGCAAAGGCTAACGCCAAGGCTACGGATTTCTCCGGTTCGAATGTTATTGAGGTTAACGCTACGGCTACTACCACTAACCCACTCCACTATACGCCTATTCAGCCGACCGAGAGTGAGAAGTATGATATCTGTACTGCAGCAGGACTTCCGCGTGACCAGTACTTCACTTATGTCAGCCACAAGGCGCTGGCCGAGAACCTGACTCCGGGAACAACGTACAGCTGGCGTGTAGGCTACAGCGGCCACTGGAGCGAGATAGGTCAATTCAAGACGAAAGACGCTAACCAAGGCGATTTCTCGTTCATCTATATGTCGGACAGCCATATTCAAGACTACGAATATATTGAGCAGGCACGTCAGTGTTCAGAGGCTGCCGTTAAGAACGAGAATAACGTCAGCTTCTGCGTCTTCCCGGGTGACTTTGTAGATACCGGTGGAGAGACCAACTCGGAATGGCAGTGGGAGCGTTGGTTCGAAGAATCGACCAAACCGGTTATTATGAAGATGCCGCTTGTGGTAACCGACGGTAACCACGATGACAGCAAATTGGACAACTACGACTACCACTTCAATACCGACTGGGGTTTCTACAACGGCGCACAAACCAAACCGCAGTTCAAAGGAATCACCTACAGTTTCGTCTATGGCGATGTACTATTCCTGGTTTACTCGCTGCAAGACTGGTGGCGTGCCAAGGGTAGTAGCGACAAGAACATGGTCTCCAGTTATATCACTACCGATATCCGTAATTGGTTCCTGGATCAAGTTGCTGCTTATCCGAACACCAAGTATCGCGTAACACTTGCCCACAAAACGATCTTCTCCGGTGCCGGTCACCACGTAGATGACGAGACTCCACTGTTGCGCGAATTGATGTTGCCTATCCTGAAAGAATGCCAAATTGACTTGGCTATCCAAGGTCACGACCACTGCTACGAAATCATCGGCCCGGTTAATCCGGACACGCGTACCGTTGTAAGCGGTGCTGTCAGCGGTGTTCAGACTGTTTCTACAGGTGGAAAAAACGAGAATATGACAGGTAAAGCCGGGGGTACATTTACCACAGACGAAGGTACCGTTTATTTCGTAGGTGCTACTTGCGGTCGCAAACGCTACTCTCCTCGCACCCGCGCTAAGTTGGAAGAAGAATATACTACCGACGCAAGCATATTGTTCGATGGCAAGCACCATAACGTGAATAACTACTTCGATCTCTTCACCAGTATGTTCGGTCAACCGGGCGCACCGAGCTACAGCCGTTTCAATGTATCGAGCAACGGTATCGAAATCAAGTCGTACAAGACAGACGAATACGGTAACTCGACACTCTATAACACTGTCAATATTGTAAACAGCAAGCAACCGTCCGTGACCACCGGACTGGAAAATGCAGCGACAGACAGAGAGTTCCGCGGGGGTGAGAAATTCATCCGTGACGGACAACTATATATCCGCATTGACGGCGAGACATACAATGTCTTCGGTCAGAAAGTAGATTGATAATAACGGGCACTCCCAAACTCTTCCTAACGATTGAGGGAGTGCCCGTCTATTACTAAACACACACTAAAAAACAATAAGCAATGAAAACTCATTTAGCCTTATTATTCGCTTATTATCCGCAACGGCAATAATATATCCGCATAGACGGCAAGACGTACAACGCGCTTGGCGAGATTGTGGAATAAACAATATTTTTTTCATTTAATTTTAATTACTAATTACAAAAAACATGAAACGATTGTTTTTATTATTGACGGTCTGCGCATCTGCGTTGTACTCGTCAGCCGGTTATCGTTATGTCAGCCAAACAAGCGGTGACAACAACAATGATGGACTGTCGTGGGCGACAGCCAAGAAAACTATTACGGCAGGTATCGGTGTAGCCTCGTCAGGCGACAGTGTGCTTGTCGCAGCCGGCACCTACAATGAGAGTGTCAGCATGGTAGACGGTGTTGCCATTCTTGGAGGTTACAACGCTGCAACCGGCGAGCGCGACATTGACAAATACGAGTCCATCGTGGATGGTACAGGTATTAGTTCTAACTTGGTTGTTAAGTACTCACCAAACCCCGAAGTCCGCATTCTTTTTGAGGGTTTTACCGTTCAAAATGCCAACAATGCACAATGGGGTTCGCCAACTATCTATCTGCGCGCCAACATAACTATTAACCGCTGTCACATTCGTAATTGCAAAGCGAATGACACAGATACCGGCGCAGGCGCTGTCTATATTGACACAAAAGCAGAGACTAACCCTCCCGCAATCATCAGCAATTGTCTCATTGAGTTTTGCGAGGGATCGAAGGGTGCAACCGCTATCTACAACAAGGGCGGTATTATCGAGAACTGTATTATCCGCGGTTGTACAGGCGAACGAAATGTTATCCGCAACTATAACGCAGTCAGCACTGTTCGCAACTGTCTGATATACAACAACACCATCATCGGAACCGGAAGCCGAGGCGCTATCGAGAACAACAAGGGTCTGGTGGTAAACAATACCGTTTGTAACAACTACGCTCCTGACTACGCAGGTATCAAGGGCGACGAGAGCGGCAAGAACTACAACAATATATTCTGGGGCAACAAGTCCGCTGACGGATTTGGAGAGGCAACCAACTATATATCGAGTGGCAGTGCGTCGAGCCATAACGTAGCAGACCAGGGTGTTGCCGAGAGCAAGTTCCTGAGTGTCTCGCTGGCAACAAACAATTTCGCAGCAGACGGTCCGAACTTCAGCAACCCGACTTCGTTTGCCGGTGCGCCGACATCTTACGCAGACACTATCGCTATGCTGAATGCCGACTTCACTCTGACGGCTGCTTCGACCGCACTGTTGAACAACGGTTTGGCATCCCAAGCACCGGAGACAGACATCAATGGCACAGCACGTCCGATTGGAGAAGGTGTAGATATGGGTTGCTACGAATATAACCCGGGTGCGGCTGCTGTTGCGCTGACAGGAGCAACTATTCTGCAAGATACGATCTGGGTATCCGTGGGCACATCGGGCGCATTTGCCGTGCTGTTTACTCCGTCTAACGCTACCAACAAGCGCACCAACTGGACCATTGACGATGAGACTATCGCTACCATCAGCAACGGTTTGGTTTCCGGTGTAAAGGTTGGTACTACCGTAGCACGCATGACTTCGGTGGACGGTAACTTCACCGACACCGCAGTAGTGGTTATCCGTCCTTGGATCTTCCCGAACGAAGTGCTGGCTGCCGATACACTCTACAAGATGGGTGAATATACCATTCCGTCATTCATCGAGTTCCTCGTTGCCAAGGAGGAAGCACGTATCGACAGTTTGACATGCAAGGACCTGAACGTCATCAGCGAAAAACTGGCCGCTATGAATGCTATGATCGGTAAACTCAAAACTAAGGAAGAGCCATACAACCTGATTGCCAATATCAACGGCGATCCTAAGACGCACATGGCGTTCTGCTGGTTTACCAACGAAGGTATCAAAGAGGGCAAGGTGCAACTTCTGCCGAAGGCTAATGCGACCGCAGAAGACTTTGCATCGATAAACGGTGTGATCACCGTTCCGGCAACAGCCACCACTACTGTTCCGTTGCACTACACTCCTATTCAGCCAAGCGAGAGCCCGAAGTACGATATCTGTACCGCAGCCGGTCTGCCACGTAATACCTATTTCACCTACGAGAGCCACAAGGCTTTGGCAGAGAACCTGACACCTGGTACAACCTACAGTTGGCGTGTCGGCTTCGACGGTCACTGGAGCGCTATCGGTCAATTCAAGACACAGGCTGCCAACCAAGGCGATTTCTCGTTCATCTATATGTCGGACAGCCACATCCAGGATGCAGAGTACATCGAATATGCCAATATGTGTGCAAAGGCGGCAGCCAAGAACGAGAAGGATGTGAATTTCTGCCTCTTCCCGGGTGACTTTGTAGATACCGGCGATGAGACCAACTCCGAATGGCAATGGGAGCGTTGGTTTGAAGGAGCCATCAATCCTGTGCTGATGAATATGGCAGTAGTGCCGACGGACGGTAACCACGACGACAGCCCGCTGGACAACTACGACTACCACTTCAATACCGACTGGGGTTTCTACAATGCTGCACAAACCAAGCCGCAGTTTAAGGGTATCACCTATAGTTTTGTTTACGGTGACGTCCTCTTCCTCGTTTATTCGTTGCAAGACTGGTTCCGTAGCGAACCGGGCGAACATCCGGAGACATCGATGAAATCAGACTACCTCAAGAACGATGTACGCAACTGGTTCGTACAGCAATGTGCTGCACACCCGAATGTTAAGTACCGTGTGACACTGAGCCACAAGAATATCTTCTCAGGCGCCGGTCACCACTTGGATTCAGAGACTCCGGTATTGCGTGAAATGATGTTGCCTATTCTGAAGGAATGTGAGATTGACCTGGCTATCCAAGGTCACGACCACTGCTACGAAGTGATCGGCCCGATCAACCCGGACACACGTAAGGTGGTAGAAGGAGCAGTAGCAGACGTACAGACTGTTGCCGTTGAGTCGGAAAAGAATGTTACGGGTAAATCCGGCGGTACGTTTACTACAGATGACGGAACACTCTATTTCATCGGAGCAACCTGTGGTCGCAAGCGCTATTATCCGCACAACCGCAGCAAACTGGAGAGTGAGTACACCACCAATACCTCCATCTTGTTCGACGACGAGCACCATAACGTAGAAGGTCTGTTTGATTTGTTCACCAGTATGTTCGGTCAGCCGGGCGCTCCGAGTTACAGCCGCTTCAATGTGACAAGCGAAGGAATCGAAGTTAAGTCCTACACCACAGACGAAGAAGGCAACTCTACTCTGTACAACACGATCAATGTGAAACGTACCAAACCGCACACTATTCCGCAGGGTTTCGAAAACGTATCGTCCGAAACCAATGTTCGCAATGGTGAAAAGTTCATCCGTGACGGAAGGATATACATTCGCATAGACGGTAAGACATATGATGTGCTTGGTCAAGAAGTAAAATAATAAAGGCCGTTGTTCATTATAATCTTTTGTTCGCTGTATTCGCTCTAAGTGGGGCGGGTACAGCGAACTTTTGTTTCGAAAGGCGGAAACAAAAGGTTTAAAACGAAAGGTTTTTAATGTTCTACAGCATAAAACGGGGCAAAATGGCATAAATTTTAATTTTTAATTTGCGTATATTAAGATAAAGTATTATCTTTGCAACCGAAAAGAGGAAAAAGTTTTGTTTTTAAAACGATAACCATATTTTTCATTTAACCCAATTATTTAAACTAATAAAAATTCTAATCTTATGAAGAAAATTTTTTCACTTTGCGCTACGCTGATTGCAGCGCTGGCAATGAATGCTAATGAAATTAACATCCAGCCAGGTCACAATGCTCTTAAGACCGCTATCACAGGTGCTTCTGCCGGAGATGTCATCATCCTTGCGGATGGTGAATATACAGAGGATGGAGACTTCGATTTGAAGAATCTCACGATCCAGGCTGCAGAAGGAGCTCACCCTGTAATTAAACACACCTACTATTTTAAGATAGAGAATGGAGAGAGTGTGACGATTAAAGGCATTAAATTTGACGGAAGTACTTCAACAGACCACTGCCTTCGTTCATATACTAACTCAACAGGAACAGAGGACGTGACATTGATTGACTGTGAGTTCACCGGCTATACCAAAGGCTATATAGTTTATACGCAACGCGCTAACAGAAGATGGAATTCTGTTACCATTCGTAACTGCTATTTTCATAATAACAAACGCAGTGCGATTTATATTACTAACGAGTCAGGTGATAATCAGTCTTGTAATGCACTAACCATAGAAAACTCCACTTTTGCCAATTTTGAAGAGGCGTATGATGTTATATATTATAATGCTCCAGAAGCAGAACACACTACTTCTCTGAGCATAGATCATTGTACTTTCTATGGTCATCCGAAGCGAGCTATTTATTGGCAAAAGTCTGAAAATATTGCAGTAAGCAATTGTATTTTCTCTCAGTCGGCTGAAAATACCTATAAGTCTGTAGAATGCGTAGGTGGTACGATTTCGAATTGTCTTTCTTATAATACTGCAGGTTATAGTTCAGAAGCAACCAGTACGGATAATATTACAGGTGATCCTCAATTTGCAGATGCAGCTAATGGCGACTTGACTTTGGCAGAGACTTCTCCTGCAATCAACGCAGGTACCGATGGTAAGACTCTGGGTGACTCTCGTTGGTATCCGAAGACCGGAACCGGTATCAGCAACAATACTGTAAGCGCAAAGGCTGTTAAGTTCATTGAGAACGGTCAGCTCATCATCATGAAGAATGGTGTTAAATATGACATCACCGGCGCTATCGTAAAGTAATATAGTTCCTCCAAAAGGGAGAAAACACAAGCGACTCGCATATGCGGGTCGCTTTTTTTGTGGTACTATTGAACCCTAAAGAAAAGATTAATCAATTAAAGTGTCCAAAAAACGGGGTACACAACATGTGTTCTTACGAGTTGATCAGCATAATATATCGTTTATCTAACGTATATGTATCGTGTATCTATCGTATATCTATCGTGTATCTATCGTGTTTGTCTCGGGATTAACAGCAGACAAGAGGCAGAAAAAAAAGGAGAGAGGAAAAGGGAGAGTATCACCTCGCTCGCGGAACTCGCGAGCACAGAACAAACTAGCCCCGACACCCCCCGACCCCCTTTTGAAGGGGGAGAATGGGGAGCGGCGATTGACAATCGCCTGAAACAAAAGAAAAGAAGCCGCCCGAATCCGCCTCGCTAACGCCAAGGCTCACGTGACTGCGGGGAGACCCCTTGTATGACGTTTTCGCCTTGCGCTACGCTCTCCCCACCGAGTGCACTTTGTTAGCGCTCGTCGAGGCCCCCAGTTAAGATGGCGGATACAAAAGCGGGCGGAATTAAGAATGAAGAAAGAAGAAAGAGAGGCGGGAGGGCGGTTAGATAAAAAAACAATACATAATTATTGTCTATTTAGTCAAAAAATTCAAACATTATTTGTTTGTTTCAAAAAAAAGCAGTAATTTTGCGCGGTTGTTTGCGTAGAAAGAAGAAGGAAGCAAATTCAAAAACGGCATTCGTCCGTAAATATTAATTAAAAGAACAATTTTATGAAGAAGATTTTATCTTTATTAACGGCCATGTTCTGCGCCGGTTGTTTGCTTGCGCAAAAATTCGGAGATCTGCAGATTCCGAGTGTAGAACACGGCATCATCAGCGTCACGCGTGGTGATTCAGCGCTTAGTAGCGGTGACACCGTCCGCGTAGGCGAGACACTCACCATCACCTACTCCGCCACCAATCCGTGGTTCGTTGTAGGCGATGACACTCTCAGTTTAACGCTCACAGACGAGATGATTTCGGGTGGGCCAGTTGTAGAATTAGATTTAACTTCCCAAGGTTGGACCCCAGTAGGCGGCGAAAAAGAGTATTGTAGTTATACAA
>JAEEHO010000139.1 GCA_016280845.1 Paludibacteraceae bacterium
ACAAATCCCGACTCTGTTCCCAAAACAGGAATACCCGTTTCTTTCTCAATCAGGAATACCGGTGGTACTTTCCGCGGAGATATATCTGCGCGTGTTTACAAAGGTTCTTTTGCTAAAGGTCAGTATGAGATAATGGATAGCGTTGTCATTCGCCGCAATCAAAGTCTCAGTTCTGCTTTGCAGCAGAAGTTTGATGCAGCTTTGGAATTAAATCAACAATACAAGATGAAGTTGTGTTGGCGTGCAGGAGAAGGAGATAGTTGGCATGAATTTGAAGGACCATTGTCTTTCAAACTGTATGATCCGGATTACCACTTGTCGCTGACCGATACTATTCGCTTTGATCGTAACGACAGTGTACCGCGTAGTAATGCTAATCTGTATTATTCGATTCGTAATACCGGTGCTCCTTTTGATGGTGATTTGCAAGTCTCGTTTTATCAGACCTATTTCTCTCGGGGTAAGAGTGAGATACGCGAAGTGCATATCGGTACCAACGATACTTTGATCGGCGCGTTCTCCGGACCTCTGGAGCAGGAGGCCGGAATCTACCATGTGGTTCTCCGCTATCGAGACAAGGAAGGCGACTGGCAGGACTTTATCGATATTAATGACAACAATATAGGTGCCATTGTTGCTACCGTATACGACGATTCCGTACTGACTGCAATTAGCAATGAGCTGTCACCAATCACCAATCAACAGTTTTTAATGCACCTCGGTGCGTATGACCTGTATATTATCACAACTCGCGAAGGAAGCAAACTGAAATACAAAAAAATATTTAAACCCGTTCAATGAAAAAACTGAGAAATATTGTAATAGGATTTTTGTGCCTGGCGGCACCGCTATACGCGGACGTTAAAAAGGAGAGCCGCCATTTTCTGACAACTGAAGTTGGACTCGGCTATTCAGCTCTGCTCAATCAGTCTGCCTTGGGTAAGTCTTCTGGCTTGGTCGGAGGAAAACTCCAGGTGGGCTATGAGTGGAACTATCGTCATCTGTTGGTGCATACCGGTTTGGAGTTCGCGTCTATCAACGATCGCTCGCGTGTTCAATCGTTCACGTTGGAGACACCGTACACCATCGGTCTCCCTGCCGGCCAACAGATGAATGAGCATTTTGAGTTTCAATCGTTTTCTGAGACCCAATACATGGGTCAAATTAATATACCCATCCAGGTGGGAGGGTGGTTTGCCAACCGCTATTATTTCCTGGCCGGTATGCGGCTTGGTTTGCCTGTTGTACATAGCGCCTCCACTCGTGCACAAGTGCGTACCTATCTGACCGATCCAACTTTGATAGGCGGTTTGGGCGAACATGAGGAGGTGCCGGTGCATGATGCATACACATCCAATGAGCGTTTTCCGCACGCATGGGCTGCATCGCTTGTCAATGCGCAACTGTCGGCCGAAGTGGGAGTGGTGCTCAATTCGTTTTTCGAGAAACCCCAGAAGGGCAAAAGTAAATCTTCTGGTCATGGCAAACAACCGCAAAAGAAACCTATTCTCTATCGCGTAGGTCTTTTTGCAGATTATGGTGTGACGTCGTGCCGAGACAATACAGCTTCTCCTATCGATTTGGCCTCTGTTTCCCAGCCGCGTGAGATCACGATCAATGATTATTATCAGGCATCTCAAACGCCGATTCACTCCTTGTTGGTGGGTGCCAAATTTGCTGTGTTGTTCCAGCTTAACGAGCAGAAACCGGACAAACCGTTGCCATCCTATTTTGATATCTATATTGCTGATGCAATTACATCCCAGCCTCTTGCAGCACACGTGGATATATATGATAGTGCCAAGAAGCGTTCGGTAGGCAAGGATACTAAGAATGGTCGCTTGCGTTATCGTGCCAAGGCGGGCGATTATACTATCACTGCATCCAATAATCTCTATTACCCGGCTATCCAAGATGCGACTATAGCCGATGAAGGTGTCAATGATACTATTCGTATGGCGCTCCGCCCACGTCCGTGGTTGCGTTTGCGTATAACAAACACCGATACGGGTGAACCGCTTTCTGTGGCAGTCAGACTACAGAATAGCAAGGGCGATAGTGTCACTACGTTGCAGACCGTCCAGGAGACTGGTGTGGCTCGAACGATGCTGGACGAGAAGCAGTCTTATAGTCTCCGTATCGAGCAGACAGGTTATGAGACGCTCATACGTGACATAGCGTATGTTGGCGATTCGCTCAATCTGACACTCACGCCAATCAAGGTGGGTCGCAAGGTTGTGCTGCATAATCTCTTCTTTGCTACTAATAAGACCCGCATTTTGCCGCAGTCGGAGCAGGCATTGGACGAATTGTATGAGTTCTTGCGAGACAATCCGTCACTTGTCATCCGCATCACCGGTCATACCGATAATGTCGGTTCGGATCAAGCAAACCAGATCTTGTCCGAAGGCCGTGCCGAGGCAGTGCGTGATGAGATTGTCAAGCGTGGCATAGCATCCGAGCGTATCGAGGCGGAAGGTAAGGGCGAAACCGAACCGATAGATTCCAACGAGACCGAAGAAGGTCGTGCTAACAACCGTCGTGTAGAGTTCACCATCATCTCCACCGGAGGCGCAAATATTGAGCAAATACACGAGTAATAGAGCCTTTTCGGATATCAGTCTCTACATATAGTATAAGGAAAAAGTGCAACTAATTTGCGCTTTTTCTTGCGTATGTGCGAAAAATATAGTAATTTTGCACGCCCAAATTGTGTAATATATGATTTATAAACTTACGTTTTCGTGTGAGGAAGGCGATCCGAACTTCCGCCGCGTGTTTGAAGCAGATGCCGATGCAACGTTCCTCGACCTGCACAATGCTATACTCAAATCTGTCGACTACCCGGACGACCAAATGACTTCGTTCTATATGTGCAACGATGATTGGGAGAAAGGACAAGAGGTAACTCTCGTGGAGATGGATTCCAATTTTGAGTATGATAATATGGTGATGAATGATACGCGTCTTAGTGACCTGCTTGAGGAGCAAGGCCAACGTTTGATTTATGTGTTCGATCCTATGTTCGAACGCTATTTCTTTGGTAGCCTCAAGGAGATCAAGGCCGGTTCGATGAACGGCGTGGAGTGCGTAGAGAGCAAGGGCAAGGCGCCAAAGCAACTGAAAAGCGATGATTCGATGGCCGCTATCAATGCCAAAGGTGGTGATGACTTGGATTTCGGCGACGAGTTCCGCGACGAGTTGGATCTCGGCGATATCGATATGGAGGGATTCCAGGACTTGAGTTTTGAAGACGGCAGTATGTTCTGACGCAAAGCGTCAAAACAGTAGGTAATTGCTTATTGGCCATCGTCCAATAGGAAACGAGCAATCACAAATGACAAATATCAAAACACTCGTTTTGATTCAGGGTCCTACGGGAGTCGGCAAAACCGAATTGGCGTTGCGCGTTGCGGAGCATCTCGGATGCCCGATCATCAACTGCGATAGCCGGCAGATTTACCGAGAGATTCCTGTTGGTACCGCTGCTCCCACAGCGGCCGAGCAAGCGCGTGTTCGTCATTACTTCGTCGGAACACATAGCGTGGACGAAGATTATAGTGCCGGGCAGTACGAACGGGATGTGCTCTCGCTGCTTGATTCTGTCTTCAAGGAACACGATGTCGCAATCCTAACAGGTGGTTCGATGTTATACGCCGATGCGGTGTGCAAGGGTTTAGATGATTTGCCGTGTGTCTCGTCAGAGGTGCGTGATTGTGTTAGCCATGGTTTTGAACAAGGAGGCCTGGCTTGGTTGCAGGACGAGGTCCAGCGTCTCGATCCGGACTATTGGCAAATAGTGGATCGGCAGAACCCGGCGCGATTGCGCCATTGTATAGAATTGAGTATAGTAGCTGGTAAACCCTATTCGTCACTGCGTACCAATAATAGCAAAGAGCGGCCATTCCGTATAGTCAAAGTAGGATTGGACCGCCCTCGCGCAGAATTATACGCGCGGGTGAACGAGCGCGTGAGGCAGATGATGGCCGACGGTTTTTTGGAGGAAGCCAAAGCCGTTTATACCAAACGCAAACTGAATAGCCTTCAGACAGTAGGGTATAAAGAATTATTCGGCTACTTGGATGGTGACTATGACTTGGAACGAGCCATCGAACTGATACAACAAAATACGCGTCACTACGCCAAACGGCAATTGACTTGGCTTAGACGTGACAAAGACATCCACTGGTTGGATGCAAGAGATGAATATGAAAAAAATATCAATTATATTGACAATTTGTTGCGTGCTGATAGCGTGCAACAGAAATGATGTGGACTTTACCTATAGTCCAGAAGTGCCGCGCGCGGGTCAAGGTGTGACCTTCAGCAATCAGAGTACTTCGGGCGAGGAATGGGCTTGGTCATTCGGCGACGGTGTCACTTCAACATTGAAATCGCCGACCCATACTTACAAAAAACCGGGTAAATATGTCGTAACACTCAAGGTGGACAAGAAGAATGTATGGAAGGTGTCAAAAGAAATAACGGTCTATGATACTGTGCCTACTTTTGTGTGCGAGGATAGTGTGTTCTATATTTTCGAGGATTACACCTTCACCGCCAACCTCTACAACCCGTACAACTACGAGGTCAACTATGCATGGTCATTCCCAATTAATACACAGTATGTGTGTCTTTCGGATACAGATGCTTCTATGACTGCGTCGAGTATTACGGTCTATTTTACTAAGCCTATGGAGGCTGCTCCGTTATGGCTGAATATTACGCTGAACGGCGAGAACAATCAGATAGAGAAGAATTTTACGGTATTGGACAAACCGACAAATTCTATCCTTATGCGTACCACTGCCGGCGACTACCGTCAGCGTATCTTCGGTAAACGTGCTGAGAGCGAGAAAGTAGATGCTGGCGCTAAAGCAAAGTTGGATGCTGCGCAAGATACAGTGCAAACCTACAATGGCAAGGCATTTACATTGAGCGAATTGGCCGGCACTTTTGATGGTATTCAGGGATTCCATATTGCCAACCGCAAGCTTTATTATCGCGCCGGTGGATTGTGGGTTGCCAATATAGACGGTAGCAATCGTGTGCAAATTGATACCGCCGTATGTGCTGCTATGACGCTCGATATGACCGATAATCGTATCTATTGGGCTAATAGCCAAGGTGTTTGGTATATGCCGTTCATCGGTTCAGACAACAACAAATTTGTCACCGTGCCGGCGCAATTGAATAGTTTGAGCGGTGTGGAACGTCTTGCCGCAGATGAGGAAAAGAAATGAAACAACCGGATTATATTTTTGAGACAAGTTGGGAAGTATGTAACCGCGTAGGCGGTATCTACGCCGTATTGAGTACACGTGCAGAGAGTATGCAAAAAGAGCACCCGGACAAGGTGGTGTTCTTCGGACCGGATTTCGGCAAACACAGCGATATATGGTTCCGCGAAGACAAGAATCTGCTGAAAGAGTGGAAGAAAGAAGCTTCGCGTATCACGTTGGCAGATATACCCCTTCGCATTGGTCGTTGGGCTGTGCCGGGTGAACCGATAGCCATACTGCTGAAGTTTGATTCCGAGTTTGCGTACAAAGATGAGATTTATGGTTGGGCATGGCAGAAATTCGGTGTGCAGAGCCATGCAGCCTATGGAGACTATGACGAGTCGTGTATGTTCGGCTACGCTGCCGGTCGCGTCATGGAGAGCCTCTACAACTGGATTAAAAAGAATGAGAAGAAGGTAGAAGTGTGCGCTCATGCCAACGAGTGGCAGACAGCGGTTAGCATCTTCTATCTGGAGGACCATTGTCCGGAGATTGCTACGTTGTTCACCACACACGCAACAGGTATAGGTCGTTCTATCGCAGGAAATGGTAAACCGCTGTACGACTATTTCGAGGGTTACAACGGTGACCAGATGGCGCAAGAGTTGAACTTTGTTTCCAAACACTCGATAGAGAAAGAAGCAGCACATTGGGCTGATTGTTTTACGACGGTGAGTGATATCACTGCGCGCGAGTGCAAACAATTGCTGGACAAAGCGCCTGACATCGTAACGCCTAATGGTTTTGAACTGGATTTTGTACCGCGAGGCAAAGCGTTTGATAAGAAACGCGCAGAAGCGCGTGAGGCTCTACGCCGCGTAGCCTGCGAGCAGTTGGAGAGAGAGATCCCAGAGGATGCATTGTTGATATGTATCGCAGGCCGACTGGAGATGAAGAACAAGGGTATAGATGTCTTCGCTGAGGCTTTGGACGCGCTGGCGCAGAAAATCTATCGCAGTCGCCAGGAAGAACGTGAGGTGATAGCGTTCGTGATGATTCCATACCTCGACCGCGCTCCGGCGCGCAAATACAAGGTGAGTGCGGTGTTTGCTCCGTACTATCTGGACGGACATGATCCGTTGTTCGGCATGACCTACTACGATCTGCTGATCGGTATGGATGCTTCTGTTTTTCCGAGTTACTACGAACCATGGGGGTATACTCCATTGGAGTCTTCTGCTTTCCATGTTCCTACTATCACTACTTCGTTGGCCGGCTATGGCGAGTGGTGCCGGCTTCATTTCGGAGCAACTGAGATGAAACAGGGCGTGGTAACAATCAATCGTACGGATTCTAACTTTCATGAAGTGGCAGAGGCTATTGCAGACAACTTGATGACCTATATGCATTTGTCGCCTGCGGAAGTAGAAGAAGCGCGTGCCAATGCGGCTGCAATAGCCCTAAAAGCACAATGGAAATACTTCTTTAAATACTATAAGAAAGCATATGAGATTGCTTTGAAAAAAGCTGAACAGAGAATAAAAAAGTCTAAGAAATAAATGGTTATGAAAAAGTACATCTATGTAGCCATAGTGCTGATGTCAGTTGTCAACTGTCAATTATCAACTGTTAACGCTTGTACGAATTTTATTGTAGGTAAGGACGCTTCAACGGATGGTAGTACCATCATCTCCTACGCAGCCGATTCGTATAGCTTGTACGGATTTCTGCGTTTTAGGCCTGCTGCTGATTGGCCTGAGGGCGCAATACGTGAAGTGAAAGACTGGGATTCGGACCGTCCGCAAGGTAGCATTTCGCAAATACGTCATACCTACAAAGTGATTGGCAACATGAACGAGAACCAAGTCACTATCGGTGAAACCACCTGGGGTGGCCGCGAAGAACTATGGGATACCGTCGGCGTTGACTACGGTTCACTTCTCTACATTGCTCTTGAGCGCAGTAAGACTGCTCGCGAAGCTATCGAATGGATGATATCGCTGGTCAACGAATACGGTTATGCCAGCGAGGGCGAGTCTTTCTCTATCGGAGACCCGAACGAAGTGTGGATCATGGATTTGATTGGCAAGGGCAAAGGTCAGAAAGGTGCGTTGTGGGTAGCAGTGCGTGTGCCCGACAACGCTATCTCGGCTCATGCCAACCAAGCACGTATCACGAATGTGCCTGTCGGTAAAGCCAAACTGACCAAGGAACAGAAACGTCTGGAGAAGAAACTGAATTGTGTCTGCAATGGCGATTGGATGTATGCCAAAGATCTGATTTCGTTTGCTAGACAGAAAGGATATTTCAGCGGTAAGGACGAAGACTTCAGTTATCAGGCTGCCTATTGCCCGTTCGATTTCTCGGGCTTGTATGTATGCGAGGCACGTGTTTGGTCGTTCTTCCGTCATTTCAGTAGCGATATGGATCGTTATTTTGATTATGCGACAGGCGCTACCTTCCGCGCTACCGGAGGTAAAGATGCCGGCGAACACATGCCGTTGTGGATTGTTCCTGAACGTAAGTTGAGTGTGCAGGATGTCAAAGAGTGTATGCGTGACGAGTACACAGGTACACCGCTGGATATTACGCAAGGCACCGATGCCGGTCCGTGGAACAGCAAACTGCGTTTCGGCGGACTTGGTTTCAAACTGACGGATCCGGCAGATACTACCAAAACAACGCAATACTGGTACGAGCGTCCGACGGCTACGCAGCAGACAGGATGGTCGTATGTCGCACAAATGAGAAATCAGCAATATGGTATCTTCTGGTTTGGCGTGGATGATGCGGCATGCAGTTGCTATGTGCCGATGTTTTCTTGCATCAATACGGTGCCGGAGTGCTTCGCTGAGGGGAATGGAGATATGTATACCTATAGCCCGACGAGCGCGTGGTGGACTTTCAACATGGTAGCCAATTGGGCGTATACAAAGTATAGTCGCATGTATCCGCATATCCGCGAGAAACAACTTGTTTGGGATGAGAAATTCAATACACAGGTAGTTGGTTTGGATAAGCAAGTCGCAGGAATGAATGCTGAAGATGCGAGTGCTTTCTTGACCAAATATAGTTGCTCGCAGGCAGAGAACTTGGTGGCCGATTGGCAGCGACTGGGTATTTACCTGATGACTAAATTCCTGGATGGTCAGGAGCGAAAAGAGGAGAATGGACAATTCAAACGTAACCCGTATGGAAGCAGTTGCGGTCCGAATCGTTTGCCTATGTCCGAACCGTTCTTGCGCTTGGTAGCGCCTGAAGTAGCGCACGAATAAATCGAAGAACAATCATGAAAAGAGTTTTTATTGTTGTTTGGTCTTGTTGTTTGGCACTTTTTTTGCTGAGTGGATGTCAACTGCTCGAGCGTAAGCACCAAGCGGGTGTGGCTGTCGAATTGGACGGCCATTGCCTCTATGAGACGACGTTGGACTCGCTCACTTTGGGGTTAAGCGGCGAAGATAGTATACGCGTGGCGCAGCAATATATCAGTCAATGGGCGAAAGATATCTTGATGTATGAGGCTGTTAGCGGACAGATGTCTCCCGAGGAAAAGGCAGAATTGGAATCTTTGGTTGAGTCCTACCGCCATCGATTGTATGTGCATGCTTTCGAGGAATCATTGATAACACAACGTATGCCTAAGGGAGTGGCAGATAGCGTTGTCGAACAGGTCTATGCGCGTGTCCCGGAGCGTTTTCGCTTGAGCGAGAGTATTGTCAAGGGCATGCTGATTGTGATTCCTAACAGCGCGCCTAAGATGAACGAACTACGCGAGAGTATGGATAAGCAGAATATGGATAATATTGAGAAATATGCCTATCAGTATGCAACGGGTTATGAATTGTTTGTAGATAAGTGGATGACCGCAAGCGATTTGTTGCTGCATATGCCTTTCGAGCGTGACAATATGGATGCACAATTGCGTGACCGCAAGCAGATTGAGGTAAGCGACTCAACCAAGACCTATATCCTACAGGTGACTGACAAACATCTTCGTGGTGAGCAAATGCCGTTGGATTATGCGCGTCCTGAGATCGAAAAACTGATACTGAGCGGTCGACAAACCGAGTTCCTCCAAAAAGAACGTGAACGGTTGTATCAAGAGGCCATTCAAGATAAAAGAATCAAATTTAACAAATAAACATAGTTGCGGTGAAGAAGTTTTTGTTTGTAAGTGCGCTTGTGTTGACGATCGGTGGTCAGTGGCTAACGGTTAACGCACAAAGCAATGGTGTGATAGACGAAGTGGTGTGGATTGTCGGAGACGAAGCCATACTGCGCAGCGAGATAGAGGAAGAACGTCTGCGCGCTCAGTACGAGGGAACACCCATTCAGGGCGACCCGTACTGCGTTATACCCGAACAACTGGCTGTGCAGAAGTTGTTCTTGCATCAGGCTGAGTTGGACTCAATCGAGGCCAACGAGTCGAGTGTGAGCCATCAGGTAGACATGCGTCTCAACTACTACATCAATCAGATTGGCTCTAAGGAGAAAATGGAGGAATATTTCCGCAAAACCAGCTCCGAGATTCGCGAAGAGATGATGACTACGGTGCGCAATCAGATGATTATCCAGCAGATGCAGGCTAAATTAACGCAACATATCAAACCGACTCCGGCAGAGATACGTCGTTATTACAATAGTCTTCCTGCTGATTCCATACCGATGATGCCGGCTCAGGTAGAGGTGCAGATTCTCAGCTTCGAACCTACTGTGCCTATTGAGGAAACAGAGCGTATCAAACAACGCTTGCGCGAGTTCACCGAACGTGTTCAATCGGGTAGTGCCGATTTCAGCATGCTGGCGCGTCTCTATTCGGAGGATACTGAGAGTGCCAAGCGTGGTGGTGAGTTGGGTTTTGTGGGAAAAGGTCAGCTGGTTAGCGAGTTTGCAGATGTAGCCTTCAATCTCAACGACCCGAAGAAAGTGTCACGTATTGTGCAAACCGAGTACGGCTACCATATTATTCAATTGATAGAGAAGAAAGGCGAGCGTATCAACTGCCGCCACATTCTCTTGCGTCCGCGTATCAGCGCGAGCGACAAAGTGAAGGCCATAGAGCGTCTCGATAGTATATCCAAGGAGATAAAGGCGAACAATATCCAGTTCGAACAAGCAGTATTGCGCTTCTCTGAGGACAAGAATACCGTGATGAACGCCGGACTTATGATCAATCCAAATACAGGAGGTAGCCGCTTTGAGTACCAAGATCTGGCACCTGAGATTGCCAAACAAATCTATTCGATGCAAGAGGGAGAAATTTCCCAGCCATTCGTGATGATGGATCCGCAGAAAAACCGCGAGGTATGCGCTATCGTACGTCTGAAAAAGAAGACAGACGTCCATCGTGCTAACCTGACGGATGATTTCCAAACCATCAAATCGATGTTGGAGCAACAACTGAGCCGCGAATATATTCACGATTGGATTCTCAAGAAGCAAAAGAGCACCTACGTCCAGATTGATCCCGAGTGGAGCAACTGTGATTTTGAATTCCCCAACTGGATACACTAAGTGAAGTTACAACGATTCATAGTATTTCTGCTTGTTGCGCAGTTGTCTGTTGTTAGTTACCAATCAGCAATTGCCCAGACGATGGTATATCTTGAGCATGCTGAGACGCTGGATTTCGACCAGGAACGCATTGCCGACGCGCAGATCCTGCGTGGCGATGTGATTTTTCGTCACGAGGATGCCTTGATGTACTGCGATAGTGCCTACTTCTATGAGCAAACCAACTCGCTTGATGCTTTCGGACATGTCCGTTTTGAGCAGGGTGATACGCTGCAGGGCTTCGGAGAAATGCTTTTCTATGACGGTAATACTAAGATCGCGCGCCTGCGGGAGAACGTCAAACTGATTCATGGCAAGGAAAAATTGTCGCGTAATAAAAAGGGAAATCCGACAATTCTGACAACCGATAGCCTTATCTACGACCGCAATGAGAACTATGCCTATTATAGCACGGGCGGTACGATAGCCGACACACTGAATACCTTGGTTTCCGTGCGCGGTAAGTATGAACCGGATACCAAACAAGCCACTTTCAGCGAACAGGTGCGACTGACTAACCCAAAGTTCATCTTGACGAGCGACACAATGCTCTATAATACAGAGACTAAGGTGGCAGATATCGTCAGTCCGACGACCATTGTTTATGAAAAAGAGACTACCATTCGCACCTCGCGTGGCTGGTATAATACCGACAACGAACAATCAATGTTGTTGGATCACTCGGTGGTGGAGCATGTTGATGGCAAGATGCTGACAGGCGATACTATCTATTATGATAAAGCCATCGGCTATGGACGTGTGCTGGGCCGGATGGAAATGCGCGATACCGTTCAGCAAGCCACTCTTTATGGTAATCGTGGAGAAGTATGGGAGGAGAATAGCCGTGGCTATGCGACCGACAGTGCCTTGATGGTTGACTGGTCGGACGAAGAGCACTATGCTTATATCCATGCCGATACACTCTTTACCGAAGAGTTGCACTATACCGATAGCGCGCGTATCGATAGTACTTACCGGCGTGTGCGTGCGCACTATGGCGTGCGCGTTTACCGTGATGATATGCAGATGACGTGTGATTCGATGGTTTATTTGGGTAGCGACTCTACCATACATCTCTATACTGATCCTATTTGCTGGAGCGAGAACCAACAGATATCTGCCGATAGTATTACGGTTTTTATAGTTAATGAAACTGTTGATCATGCCGTTGGTTCCGGTAATGCTCTCACCATCATGGAAGATTCAGCTGGTGTGTATAACCAAATGAGCGGCAAGGAGATAACGGCAACCTTGCGTGACGGCGAGGTAGAATTGGTGGATATCAGCGGCAATGCGCTGACTATCTATTATCCCAAGGAAGATAGTGGAGAACTTGTTGGTATGAATACGACCGAAAGCAGTTTTATCCGCGTTTATGTGGCTAACCGCGAAGTGGAACGTATTCGTTTTACCAAGGAAACAACCGGAGTCCTCTATCCGATAGATCAGATTCCTGATGGAAGTGATCGTTTGGCGCAATTTTTCTGGGCAAACGAAGTGCGACCTATGGATCCCAAAGATGTCTTTCGCAAAGCCAAACTGGAAAAATAAAAAAGTGTGATTTTTTAAGATTTTATCCTTACATACCTTTATCGAGGGCAAATCGAGGTTAAGTCGAGGTTAAGTCGAGGGCAATCCCTATGCAATTTGAATACAAAAAATATACGATTTTTAAGATTTTGACAAATATGAAGAAAAGTTTTTTGACACTGTTGTTAGTCGTTTGTACGATGAGTGCAATGGCAGGCGATCTGCCTAAGCAGGGATTTGGTATGCAAATCGGTTTTGCAGCTCCTACATTGAGACTCAATGATAAAACATTGCTTCCCAAAGACTCTCTGGTCAACGTTACCAAACTGAATGGACTGAAAATAGGTGTTGTATATGATGCCAGCTATATCAAAGGCTTTGGTAGTACAATAGGTATCAACTATACTTTTGCCGCATCTAATTCTGGTTGGCAACAAAAGAATTCTTTGACAATATATCCTCAAGAACGCACAAGAATGTTCTATCAAGAAGTAGAAGTCTTCGTGGATTGGCAGTACAAGTTTGAGGTGGCCAAAGAAACCTATTTGATGCTCTATACAGGTCCGACGATCCAATGTGGTATTGCGTTTGATACGCATCGTGATAAACGAGAACAAGACGGAACAATCAAACTGGATAATACCGCTGTCCTCAATCGTTATACAACCGATGATTCGGATCGAGTGCTCAAACGTCTTAATGTTACTTGGGGTGTTGGTGCAGGATTCCAATACCAACGCTATTTCTTGCGTGGCGGATATGATTTCGGTATCATGAACCCATATGCAAATAGGCAGTTCAAGGATTCAGACCGCTATACCCGTGGTCGTTTGGATCAGTGGTCTATCAAGATAGGTATGTATTTCTTGTATAAATAGAACTCAATGACCAAATGGTAAATGAATAAATCGTAAATGTTTTGATACCTCGCGAAACCGTAGATAGAATCTTTGCCGCTGCCAAGATAGAAGAAGTAGTCGGTGATTATGTGACGCTGAAGAAACGCGGCGCTAACTTGATTGGTCTGTGTCCTTTCCACAACGAAAAGACGGGCTCTTTCACCGTTAGTCCGTCCAAAGGTATCTATAAATGTTTCGGCTGCGGTGCAAGCGGTCACGCTGTGCGTTTCATCATGGAGATAGAGCAGTGCTCTTTCGCCGATGCAGTGCGCCAATTGGGTAAGAAATATCATATCGAGGTAGAGGAACGCCAACTGACGGAGGAGGAACAGCAACGTCAGGATGACCGCGAGTCGATGTTCGTGGTCAACGACTATTGCAACAAGTGGTTTCAGGAACAACTATGGGACACCCAAGAAGGACAAGCTATCGGTCTCAGTTATTTCCGCGAACGCGGTTTGCGTGATGATATTATACGTAAGTTCCAACTCGGCTATTCGCCGGAGAAAGGCAGTCCGTTGGCTAAAGCGCTCCAACAACAGGGATTCAAAGAAGAATATATTCTCAACAATGTAGATACCAAAATAGGTTGCGGTGTGTGCGGCCAAAGCGAACAGGATGGCCACCTCTACGATAGATTCCGAGACCGTGTCATTTTCCCTATTTTTACCGTCAGTGGCAAGCCCGTTGCATTTGCCGGACGTATCCTCAAGAAGAAAGACAATGTCGGCAAGTACGTCAACTCGCCGGATTCAATCATCTATTCCAAAACCAACGAGTTATACGGTATCTTCCAAGCCAAGCAATCCATCGCCCGCATGGATATGTGCTATTTGGTCGAAGGCCAGATGGATGTGATCTCCATGCACCAATCGGGCATTACCAATGTAGTAGCGAGTGGTGGTACTGCGCTGACCAAGCCGCAGATACGTCTTATTAAACGCTTCACAAGCAATATCACCGTCCTTTACGATGGCGATGCCGCAGGTATTCACGCAGCGCTGCGAGGCATAGATATGTTCCTCGAAGAAGGATTCAATGTCAAAGTACTCCTTCTGCCGGACGGAGAAGATCCCGATAGCTTTGCACAGACTCACGATGCGGCCTACTTTATCCAATATATCGAAGACCACCAAACCGACTTCATTCGTTTCAAGTCTGCTCTGCTGAGTAAAGAAGCCGGAGACGATCCGCAGAAACGTGCAGCGTTGATAAAAGATATAACATCCTCTATCGCTATTATCCCTGATTTGATTACGCGCCAAGTGTATATCAAGGATTGTGCAGAACGTTTGCACATGGAGGAGCAAGTGCTGACTCGCGAAGTGATGACTTTGCGTCGCAAGAAAATAGAGGAATTGAAGAAACAAGGTGATCAATCTCAAGAAGACGAAGCCAAAGAAGAATCGACATATCAAGAAACACAGAATACCTCGACCGTTTCGACTCAACCGATTATTAAAAGTGCGCTGGAACAAAACTATTATAATCTTATTCAACTGGTTGTCCGCTACGGCGAGCGACCAATAGATGTGGAGGGCGAAGTGTACAGCATTGGAGATGTAATCATCTATACGCTTGAGAATGATGATATCAAGGCGCCGCACCCCGTCTATCAAAAGATTATTGATGAATTCAAACTGCATAGCAAAGAAGAAGGCTTCAAGGCAGAATCGTTCTTTAAGTTTCATCCTGATCCGGATATCAGCGCCATGGCGATTGACATGATTGCTGATAAGTACCAGCTGAGCACTA
>JAEEHO010000140.1 GCA_016280845.1 Paludibacteraceae bacterium
GTTAAGTTTAACGGCAATAGGTATTTTTTCTGGTGCAAAGGTACAGCATATTTTTTATATGTGCAATAGTTGGAAACAATAATTGACGCAGAGTATAGAGAAAATGCACATTATTTACGCAAAGTTGATTTTTTGACGCTCCGAAGTGGTGATTTTCGGTGATTTTTCCTTGCGCGCGCACAATAATCCTTATAATTTTGCGCAAAGTCTTGCGTATTCAAAAAAAATGTTGTAATTTTGTGCCCAAATTTTTAGATGCGCTCATTCGAGTGCCATCGAGTAGTTCTGACTTATGAAAAAATTCAACGAATACAAACAATTGAACTTGCCCCAGTTGAGCCGCGATGTACTCGCTCAATGGGAGAACGAAAAGCTATTTGAAAAGAGTATCTCAACCCGTGAGGGACATCCTCAGTTCTTGTTCTTCGAAGGCCCTCCTTCGGCTAACGGTATGCCGGGTATTCACCACGTGATGGCACGTACCATCAAAGACACCTTCTGCCGATTCAAGACCATGCAGGGATTCCAAGTACGCCGCAAAGCCGGATGGGACACCCACGGTCTGCCTGTGGAACTGGGCGTGGAGAAGATGTTAGGCATCACCAAAGAGGATATCGGCAAGAAGATCAGTGTGGATGAGTACAATGCCGCTTGTCGCCGCGAGGTGATGAAGTACACCAAGGAATGGACCAATCTGACCAAACAAATGGGTTATTGGGTGGACCTGGAGAACCCGTATATAACCTACGACAATAAGTACATCGAGACTCTGTGGTACCTGCTCAAGGAGTTGTACAAGAAGGGTTACCTCTACAAGGGCTATACTATCCAACCTTATTCGCCGGCAGCCGGAACAGGTCTGTCGTCGCACGAATTGAACCAACCGGGTTGTTATCGCGACGTGAAAGACCTGACATGTACGGCGAGATTCAAAGTAAAAGGCGCAGACAACCGCTATATTATCGCGTGGACCACAACGCCGTGGACTCTGCCGAGCAACACCGCATTGTGCGTAGGTCCAAAGATTGACTATATCGAGGTAGAGACTCCGGCGGGCGACCATATCATCCTGGCCGAGGCTCGTTTGGACGCATACAAGAAGGAGTTGTGCGGCGTGGACGAAGAGGGCAATTTGTTGGCTCCGAAGATTGTTTGGCGCGGCAAAGGTGCTGACCTCGTAGGCCTCGAATACGAACCGCTGTTCCCGTGGGTTAATCCGGGCAAAGGCGCATTCCGCGTTATTCCGGGTGACTACGTGACCACCGAAGACGGTACGGGTATAGTACACATTGCGCCGACGTTTGGTGCAGACGATAAGAAAGTGGGTGATGCAGCCGGCGTGCCGGGCATGTACCTGCAGACCAAGAACTACGGTCCGCGTCCGATGGTGGACTTCACCGGTAAGTACTGGAAAGTAGAAGACCTGGACGAAGCGTGGTACAAAGCCAATGTCAACGATGCGCTCTACAGCAAGTATGCCGGCCGTTGGGTGAAGAATGCTTATGACCCGCAATTCACAGTGGACGGCAAGTACGACGAGCAAGCTGCATCCAAAGCCGAGACACTCGACCTGCACCTCTGCCTCGAGATGAAAGCCGATGGACGTCTGCTGCGCAGCGAGAAGCATGTACACACTTATCCTCACTGCTGGCGAACCGACAAGCCGGTTCTCTATTACCCGCTTGACTCATGGTTCATCCGTTCGACCAAAGCACGCGAGGAGATGATTGCGCTCAACCAGACTATCAACTGGCAACCCGAATCGACCGGTACAGGCCGTTTCGGTCAGTGGCTCAACAACCTGAACGACTGGAATCTGAGCCGTTCGCGTTATTGGGGTACTCCGCTGCCTATCTGGCGCACCGAGGATGGCAAGGAAGAGATATGTATCGGTTCTATCGCCGAACTGTTCGCCGAGATCGACAAATCGGTCAAGGCTGGATTCATGAAAGAGAACCCGTGGCCGAAACACAAAGTGGGCGACTACAGCAAAGAGAACTACGACCCGTCCGTAATCGACCTGCACCGCCCGTACGTGGACAATATCATTCTCGTTTCGCCGAGCGGTCAGCCGATGAAACGCGAACTGGACCTCATCGATGTATGGTTCGACTCGGGCGCTATGCCTTATGCACAAAACCACTATCCGTTTGAGAACGCAGACGCGCCGCGTACGGCAGACTTCATCAGCGAAGGTGTGGACCAAACACGCGGATGGTTCTTCACGCTGCACGCTATTCACACCATGATCGAGGGCAAGGTGGCATACAAGAACGTTATCTCCAACGGACTGGTGCTCGACAAGAACGGCAACAAGATGTCCAAACGCCTCGGCAATGCCGTTGATCCGTTTGGCGCACTCGATACCTACGGTGCCGACGCCGTCCGCTGGTACATGCTAACCAACTCCAGCCCGTGGGAGAACCTCAAGTTCGATCCCGAAGGAGTGGACGAGATTCGCCGTAAGTTCTTCGGCACACTCTATAATACATACGGATTCTTCGCGCTGTATGCGAATGTGGATGGATGGGAACCTAAGGACCTTAAAGACTCTAAAGACCTTAAGGACTTGTCCGAGATCGACAAGTGGGTGCTGAGTAAACTCAATTCGCTCATCAAGGAAGTGACCGAGGCCTACGAAGCCTACGAACCGACCAAGGCCGGACGTGCCATCAGCGATTTCGTGCAGGACGACCTGAGCAATTGGTACGTGCGCCTGAACCGCAAACGCTTCTGGGGAGGCGAGATGGATGCCGACAAACAGGCTGCATACCAAACTCTCTATACCTGCCTGAAGACCGTGGCACAACTGATGGCTCCGAATGCACCGTTCTATGCCGACCGTCTCTATCGCGATTTATGCGGCGAGACCGTTCACTTGAGCGATTGGCCTAAGGCTGACGAGAAACAGATTGACCTGACACTCGAACGTCAGATGTACCTGGCACAACAGGCAACCAGCATGATTCTCAGCCTGCGTAAGCGCGCAGAGAAGAACGTACGTCAACCGTTGCAGAAAGCCGTTATCCCGACGCCGGACCAAGAGACCACAGATGCCCTGTTGCATGTGGCTGACCTCATCAAGAGCGAAGTGAACGTCAAGGAGTTGGTGATCGTTCCTGCCGAGCAATCAGAGATTCGTTTGGTCAAGAAGATCAAGCCGAACTTCAAGGTGCTGGGTAAGAAAGTAGGTGCACAGATGAAGGCCATCGCGGCCGCTATCGGACAGATGAGTCAGGACGATATCGCCAAGATGGAAGCCGAAGGGACCTATCACCTGCCTGATGTCGACTATCAATTAATTGCGGAGGATGTAGAGATCATCACCGAAGATATGCCGGGTTGGCTCGTTTCGAACAACGGTATTCTGACTATCGCACTGGATATAGAACTGAACGACGCGCTCATAGAAGAAGGTATTGCGCGCGAACTGATCAACCGTATCCAGAACCTGCGTAAATCCAGCGGACTGGAGATAACCGATCGCATCGCTATCAAACTGGAGGACCGTGACGAGATTCGCAACGCCGTGCTCCATTGTGGAGATTACATCGCCAGCCAAGTACTGGCCAATTCAATAGAACTGCAGACAGAAGGCTCATGGCAGAACTCTATTGAGATGGACGGTTACAATGTGAAGATTAATCTTACTAAAGCATAAGAAGGATATGAAAAACAAAATTAAACTTACGCTCATTGCTGCCATTAGTGTAGCGTTGAGCAGTTGCGTCGGAATCGGTAACGGCGAAGATCCGAGCTTCAAACTGAGTGACCTGCAGGGTCTGTGGTTGGAGAACAAAGCCAACGCCGAGCACTATGTGCGCTTCACCGCCGAACAGTCTGACGAAGCAGGCTATCTCTTCGGACGCGAGTGGAATGCAGACGAGGATGTGATGGAGAGTGACCTCTATGTGTACAAGAAAGACACAGCCGGCAACGACAGTCTGATTCA
>JAEEHO010000141.1 GCA_016280845.1 Paludibacteraceae bacterium
AATATACATATCCGGTGCGGATAAAGTAGGTTGGTGATGTCCTGAGTGATGCATCTGAAGAGGCATTGGCGCTGTTGGTAATTCCCTGTGCGTTGGTCATTTTGCCGAAGCTATAGTCAGCAGTATAGCTGTTGCTAGTAGGAAGCCTCCAGCCTTGCGGACAAATCGACTGCGCAGCATCTTGGTTGGTGGTGGCTGAACCGGCCGTAGCGGCATTGAACTGGTAGTAGTTACCGATATGATAACGGCAGTTATACCCGCCGTTGGTGGTGGTAGTACAGGTAATGGCCGTATTCGTAGTGCTGGTACCATTGGCAGAATAGTAGCTGCCTGGATCATAGGAATATGTACCAGTGCTACTTGTGTTGTTGTATACGCTTGTACTGGTGGCGCGGTTCGGCGACCAAGTGGTGGTGGTGCCGTCATTTTTGGAGACGATATTATCAGTGGTCTTAATGTCGTAGTCGAGGTTTTGCGTCATCCAAATCTTGCCGTCTTTGAGCTTGGTTACCCAGTAGAGTTTGTTATCACGAGTATCAATGAGCTGCTTAGATTTGCCTTCATCGGTGTTTTCGACGATCTCTGGTGTCACCTGCTGCATGTTAGTGATTGTGTCTAGCGATTCAATGTGGTCAATCAGGGCGCAGCGGACGTTATAGCCGTAGCGGCGACCAATTTGATTATTAGGGCTGAGCGAATTGCCGGAAAGTAGAAGCATAATAGCATAATCTCCATCAACACTCAATGACGTCCAGTAGCCACCGCTAGTACCAAGATTGTATGATTGACTATCCCAAACGAACCCTAGCTGCGTAAAGTAGAGTGGGGCAGTCTTGAGAGTCGAAGCGTTACTACCGGTAATACTATACGCATTGAACAATACCTGATAGTCTGCACGGAGGGTTTCGGAAGACGGGAGGCGCCAGCCTTTAGGACAAATTGAATATGGAGCGTCTTGTTCATTTGTAATATTCGTACCGCTACCAGCTACGGCGGCGTTCCATTTGTAATAGTTGCCCATGTGATAATGACAATTCTGGCCACCATTTGATGAGCTGGTGCAGGTAACAGATCCGTTTCCGTTTGGAGAATAGTAGTAGTTTCCTGGGTCGTAAGAATGTGTGCTATTAGATGTAGAGTCATTATAGTATGCGCCCACGCTGGTAGCCACGCTAGATGACCACGTGGTGGTTCCACCAGTGATTTTGGCGGCGATGTTGCCAGTAGTCTTGATATCGTAGTCAAGGTTCTGCGTCATCCAACAGTTATTATCAGCAAGCTTAGCTACCCAGTAAAGTTTGTTGTCACGACTATCAATGAGCTGGTTCTCTACGCCTATTGGTATAGTCTCACAAATGGACGGAGTGATATCTTGCATATAAGTGCGGCTGGCTCGCTCGTCAAAGACAACAAACATGCTACAGTCGGCCACGATAGTGCTTCCGCAAGTGCTATTTATGAACGAGTCGATTCCGTAGGTGTTTTTAAAATCAACTTTAGGCGTGGCGGTGACGGTTTTATTGCCAATAATCTTAGACTCGGAGCCGTCACTATTGTATCTATCTGTAACCGTCGAGCCGTGTGGCACTTTAATGCGCGTATCCGAAAGTGTACCACGATTTTCATGCCCGCTATAGATAGAGAACGTGACTGTGTGCATTTCTTCGAGGCGAGCTACACAGCGAACCGAAGCGCCATAGTACATGCTGTTGGCTCCTATCTGGTGGCCAAGCTCAATCCTATGATCATCAATGAATAGATTGACAACTGCTTTTTCATCATCATCCATTCTAACGACAGATGTCCAGTACGCACCCTCATCTTGATAGCCACCAGTTATGCCACTAATATTGAAGTAGAGTGGTGATTGGGCGAGTTCTCTGGAATTGGACTGGCTATTGAGATTATATGCAGATAATAGTTTGTTAAAACTATAGTCGTAGTTTCCTTCATCAGTCGATGGCAAAATCCAACCTTTTGGACAAATAGAATATTCAACTTCTTTCATTTCGGCATAGTGATCCTCATTATAGTACCAGCCATCATCGCTGGCCCCTTCGCCAGCCGTAGCGGCATTATATTGATAGCTATTACCGAGGTGATAGTGACAATTTTCACCACCATTAATCGTAGAACAGTTAATACCTTCGCTTTGTTCTAAGCCATTAGGTGCGTAACTGTCCCCTTGATCGTAGGAGTATGTGCCGGTTTCATCGTTATTATCAAATATCGTTGTGCTTGTGGCCTGTGGCGGATATGCTGATTGACTCGTCCAGGCCGCTTCAACGTTCGAGGTTTCCGGTACCACATTGTTTGTTGTAATATCAAAATCCAAGTTTTGCGTCATCCAGCAGTTACCGTCGCGGAGTTTAGCTATCCAATATACCTTACCGTCGCGCTCGTCTACCACTTGCATTTGATCATCTAGCTTGTCGATGCGGTTGCAGATTTCTGGAGTCATATCTTGTATCGAAAAGTACGCGTGGCCATCGTTTGCTGCGATGCGAGTTTTTCCGGACAAAACATACGATTGAGCGATACTGATTGGGGTGTAGTTTGGCGTGACCGTGACAAGGACGGTGTTTTTGTAAATACCGGATTCGGTAGCGCCGTTGATTTTGGCGGCAAAATATAGATTCGAAGATAGCGCACCAGGCGTAGACGAGGAGAGCTCCGCAAGAGTGTCGGCAGTAGCGTTTTTGGCGGGGATGCCTTTGTAGGTGGCATCATCCATCGAATAACCCCAGTAGTTGGTCGGGAAAGAATTCTTGGCTACGGTATTAGAGAGCGTCGGGATAGTGGCAGACGAATTGGTATTATTGAGACTACTATAGTTGGTATTGGTAGAAAAAGTCGTGATGTAACCGGTAGTATTGTTGGATGATACGGAAAGATTAGTATTGTTGACGGATAGCGTATCGATTGCGCCTTCAAGGGTGACGTCGGTTAGGGATACGGTAATTGATGGGAGAATTTCGACTTGAAGATCAGAATTATACGCAGAGGTGGCTGGGTTCAAAAATACGGCCGCACAAAAACTGCAGCAAATCAGTATGAGAAATAACTTCGCACACCTCCTCCACATACTTTAATTATAGCACAAGCTAAATGGAAGGCGGGCTATTTTACCAAAACGGCACGCACGAATTGGCGCGAGAGATAGGTATATTGAGACTGGCTCCATTCACCAGTACAGCTGATGATCGTGATGGTTTCTTTACCGTCTATAGTATTGCGCATGACGGTAGACATGTATTTATTGGACTCTACAATGCTCTTGGTGACGTTTTCGACGACTTTGTAGGTGTAAATTTTGCCACCACCAACTTCGATCTGGATGAGACCGCCAATCGATAAGCTTGGGAGATTTTTGAAGATGCCCAGTTGGTTAGGGCCGCCGCTGTGACCGTCTAGCAGAATAGCTCCGCCTTCGCCTGGACGGTTGGAGCCGTTAAACCAACCCACATCGTAGATATTGCTAGGCACACCAACTTCGCGAGTACCTGGTTTTAGGCCAACTTCGAGAATGCGAGTATTAAATACGCCAAGATCTGGCACCGAAATATAGCGCGGATAACCGTCCTTGACGATATATTCGTAGACTTCGGTCTCGGTAGGTTTTTCTTCTTCGAGGACTTCGATCGGCTGGGTTTGATCGGCAATGGTCATAGCTTTGACGCGTTCGGAGCCTTCTTTACCTTCGTAATAGAAGTGTTCCCAGATGGCGACACGACTGATAAAACCGGCCATAACACCGATGACTAGCACCCAGCTAGCGCGTGAGAGAATCTTTTTCCAACCCGTAATCTTAAGACTCATTTTTGAAATCGTCGTAGGTGACCATTAATGCGCGCGAATCGAGCGAGCGGAGGTTCTCCAGAGCAACCGTGACCACGATGAGGAGCCCCGTACCAGAAATAGAAAGACCAATTGGCGAACCCGTAAGAACGATAAAGATGTAATCGGTGATGAACGGGAGCATCGCGATTAGACCGAGAGCAAAGGCACCAAAGAAGTTGAGACGATTAACGACTTTGCCAAGATATTTGGCGGTAGTGACGCCTGGGCGAACGCCCTCAATGAAGCCACCTTGCTTCTGAAGGTTGTCGGCAATTTCGTTAGTATTGAAGATAATTGACGTGTAGAAGTAAGTAAAGATGATTACGAGCAGGAAGTAGACAGTTGGATAGATGAACCATTGCCAAGTGAGACCTTCTGGATAGAGTGAGGTGAAGTTATTGGCGGACGGAGCAGTGAAGAGCGAGGTAAGGGTGGCGCCGAAGGTGTTTTCTGGATTGACAGAAGTGATGACCTGGCCGATAAGGGCTGGGAGCGAGAGGAAGGCCGTAGCGAAGATGACTGGGATCACACCGGCAGCGATGAGTTTGATCGGAAGGATGGATTTGATACCGCCGTAGCTAGTATTGCCGTGGACGCGCTTGGCGTAGTTGATCGTGATAATGCGTTGGGCTTCGTTAATCTTGACCAAGAAGTAAATGACGACCAGCATCGCAATAACAAAGCCGAAGAGAATCCAGAAAATAGCAGGATTGACTGGAAGCTCGAGCCAGCCGAATAGATTGAGCGGGCCGCTAGTAGAAGTATCGAGCAAAGCTGAGCCAAGTGAGGCCAAGGTGGTAGGTAGCTGCGAAATAATCGAAGCGAAGATAATCATAGAAGTACCGTTGCCGATTCCCTGTTCGGTGATGAGTTCGCCGAGCCACATCAAGATGACCGAGCCGGCCGTCATAGCAGTGATGGAAAGAATCCAGTCGCGAAGGGTTGGCTCAAAGGCGGTAGCAACGTTGGCCGAGACGGTGGACTGATATAAGATGAAGATGTAGGCGATGGACTGAATAATAGCTAGAGGAATAGTAAGCATGCGAGTCCACTGGTTGAGCTTGCGGCGGCCAGTCTCACCGTCTTGAGAGATCTCCTCGAGGGATGGGATAGCTTTAGAAAGCAACTGGATGATAATTGAGCCAGTAATATATGGTGACAAACCGACCAGAATAATACTAAAGGAAGCTAGACCGCCACCAGAGATAAGGTTTAGGAAGTTAGAGAAGTCAGATTTCTCGAGAAGATTAGAGACGGCTTCTTTAAAAGTGGAGGCATCGCCCATTGGGACTGGGATGTGTGCAAGCAAGCGATAAGCCACGAGAATACCGAGGATAATAAAGACACGCTTAAGCATATCCTTATTTTTTAGAGATTTGAAAATGGTCTTGAAATGCATGGATACCTCTACAGATTAACTGTATCTATCATATCATAGATTATCTAAAAATGTAGCAGAAAATCATTTGACTTTTGACAGTTTTGACGTATAATAGATGGCACTGGGGTAATAGCTCAGCTGATTAGAGCGCTGCCTTTGCAAGGCAGAGGTCCAGGGTTTGAATCCCTGTTACTCCACCATTTTTTTAGCTTAAAAAAATGTTTACCATACCGTTTTTCTGTGATATAATGGTGTGCAGATGCTGATGGGGATATAGCTCAGCTGGTTAGAGCGCGTCACTGATAATGACGAGGTCTGTGGTTCAAGTCCACATATCCCCACCATTTTTTGTTGTTCAAAAAAATTCAAAAAGCGGGACATTGGCCGCCTACGGCGGGCAAGTCTTCAGGGTATTGATTTTTTTGGCAAAGTATGATATAATTATATTAAGGATGAAACCTGTTGCAGTTTTGTTTGTTCTTTAAAAGGAGGGATACGTATGAAGAAAAGCATAGTAATGCTTTTTGTTTTCATGTTACTCGTTGGAACGGCAGTTATGTTACCTATCAATTCGGTAAAAGCTGCCGCAGGCACCACTGTGGCGAAGGAAGGCGCCAAGAAGGGTAAGAAGGCAACATGCAGTACCAAGCATGCCTTCACCTATAATGGCAAGAAATATGTTGCCACAGGTAAAGGAAGGTGGTATGAGGCTAAGGGCGGCAACGCCTGGTTGTTCAAAATCGCAGTTGATATTGATGACGAAGTTGTCAATATTTGGCTGAAAGGTGTAACAGCCAAGATTGACGGCTCATTCTATGAATTTGATGACAGAGGCCTCACATACGGTCCGGACGATGACGTAGATCCTGTAACAACACCTACGCCTACGCCGAGCCCTACACCTACACCTACGCCTACACCTACACCGAGCCCTACACCTACGCCTACTCCTGTTAATGGGGAGTTCGTAGATGGCCCGAAGCGCGGCGCTGGCTGGACAAAGAGCGGAAATTATTGGAAGTACTATCCCAATAATAGCTCCACAGCCGTTACAGGTCTGGTTAACTACGCCGGATACACGTTCTACTTCGACGCGTCCGGTAACATGTTAACTGGTCTGCAGTACCTGCTGAATAATTTATACTTTTTCAGTGACGGTACTGATGGTCGGCCGGAAGGAGCCATGATAAAAAATGGCTGGGCCGATATTGGAACCGGAACTTGGTTTTACTTTGGTCCTAACGGAACCCAATTAAAGTCTGGTTTTGTGGGCGATTCCACTGGCAACACATACTACGTTGACAGTAACGGAATGCTCGCGACCGGATTAACCAATATCGGGTCTGATACGTATTATTTCCAGCCCGATGCACCACAAGGTCGAACCGGATCCATGCTGAAAAACGCATGGGTTAAAGTCGGAGGATATTATTACTACTTCGGCGATAACGGGAAGGCCTACAAAAACGGAACATTCCGTAAGGGCAGTGCGCTGTATCAGTTTGATTCCTACGGCCGCTGTACCGAATAACGTTTCATCCTTCTTGGAAAGGCCCGGATCATTCCGGGCCTTTTACTTTATCTTTTGGAGGCAAATATGGACAGAAAGACCGAATATTTGGTGTCGCTTGCCATTAAGAAGGCCAAGCGCGAATA
>JAEEHO010000142.1 GCA_016280845.1 Paludibacteraceae bacterium
CGATATTTTTCCCTGTGGGTTCGCAAGACAAATACACGGAAACAGGAGATTATACAGATTCGCTCAAGAGTGCAATAACAGGTTGCGATAGTACGGTGATAATGCATCTTTTGGTTCATGAGCCTGTCTATGCGGAGATTTTTGACACAATCTGTTTTGGTGGTAGTTATGATTTCAACGGTCGTACCCTGACTACCACTACTCGACAAACAACGGTTGTGACAAGTAGGGAAACCGGTTGCGATAGTATAGTGACATTGAATCTCATGGTAGCACCTCGTCCCCGTTTGCAATTGGCCGACAAGCATCTCTGTGGAGACCAACAGTTGGTAGTGCTGACGCAACATAGCGATTACGCAGACAGTATCCGTGTGGTAGTGACCGGTGCATTGGATACGGTTGCTTCGTTCAATCGCGAACCGGACGCAGAAACACGTATACCAATCTCCAATCGTGAAGCCGGTGAGCGCAAAGCGATAGTATATACGTATATGCCTTGGTGCGAAACGGCCTTTGCGGACACGTTGACATTCGATGTCAGCCTTTCGGCCGACATCATAGAAGCGCGATTTAACAATGTGCTTGCCTTCCTCAATGCGGATTACAACGGAGGAATGGTGTTTAGCGGTTACCAATGGTATGCCAACGGAGAACTGATTCCGGGTGCAACCGGCTCGTGGTATCATGAGACAACTATGGATCCCGATAAGGAATACATGGTAGAAGTGACGATGGAGGACGGATCGCATGTTTGGACGTGCCCGTTCACATACAATAGCCTCAAGAGTGCGCAAGCGATAGAGTTAGTCGGCGGCAGTGCCGACAAACGTAAGATATTGCGTGACGGGCAACTGATTATATATTGTAACGGGCGTGAGTATAACGCGCAAGGAAAATTATTACGATGAAACGGAGATTATTCATATTATTATCTGTATGCAAGACAATTGCTGCTATGGCACAATTGCCGCATAGTTATTCTTGTGATTTCGAGGATGCAGCGGAAAATGCCAATTGGTATTTGAATACACCCAAGAATAAGAATTACGAATGGCCAAATCTATGGGTTATAGGCGAGGCTGAGGCTATGTCTGGATCTCATAGTTTGTATATGTCCGCAGACGGAGGAAACACTTCTTGTTTCTTGAGCAAGAATGCCGTAATGATAGCATGCCGTGAATTGCAATTGGAAGCCGGCGGCTATGATATGGTGTTTGATTGGAAGAACATAGGAGATTCGCTGAAAGCAACTATGATGGTTGCGTGGGTGCCGGAGAGTGATTTTGGTGATATGTATTGTACGACAAATACAGACCATAAGTCATTCAGTTGGATCAAAAATAACCTATTACTGTATAACAATACCGATTTGTTGTGTGATGCATCTGTATGGACTCACGCGTTGATGCATTTTACTTCGGATGGAACCCCGCATCGTTTGGTATTTATTTTCCTATCGATGGAAGGAGCCAGCAATAATCCTCCGTCAGCATGTGTGGATAATATCTATATTGCTCAAAATACATGCGGAGAGCCTACAGACAGAAAATCCATTGTATCCGGAACCAACGTTACTCTCTCGTGGAGTTGCACAGCGCAGTCATATAACATCAAATTCATGGGTTTGGGTGCGATAGAACCTATTCTGGCAAACGGCATAACCGAGAACCGTTATCAATGTTCTCTGGAACCCGGAGTATACAATGTTTTCATCCAATGTATATGCAACGGAGTAGAAAGTGTGTGGTATGATTTTCCGGTAATCGTGGTTCATGATCAGACATGTCTTGACTATCTCGATTTGAAAGACGAACGTTGTTTCTATTATGAAAAGACAGAAAATGACTATCATGATAATGAGGCCTTCTTTCAGCCAGGTAAAATTGATCTTGGATTTGTCTCTATGTTTAGCTACCATACCATTCACTATAATCCGGATGAATATGATGCCCGTACGTTAGGGAGCATAGATAGCAAAGGCAACCCGGTTCCTCCTCTCAAGACTGTTCCTACGGGAGCATTGGCCTCAGTACGAATCGGTAGTTGGGAAGAAAAAGCACATGCGGTTCGTGTGGGGTATGAATTCACTGTTGATGCTCAAGAGTCGGCTGTGCTCTTGTTACAATATGCATTGATACTTCAAGCTTCTGGTCACGACCCGAAAGACCGTCCGCGATTAACCATCGACATACAATATGCGGAAACTGGGATCTCAATCGACACGGCGTGCACTACGATTGATTTGGCTGCACAAACGAGTGGAGATGGTTGGTATCGCGTTCCGAAGGATCCAATCAAAGAAACTCCACAAGATGTGTGTTGGCGCGATTGGACATCTTTGGGGCTTAACCTGAAGGATTACGATGGTATGCGAATGAAAGTAATCTTGACAGCCTATGGATGTACGGCAGATGTACACTATGGTTATGCATATTTTACGCTCAATTGTCTTCGCGGCGATGGCAATATAGAAGGAATTCAATGTGGCAATACGCCGACAAATGAATTTATTGCGCCGGATGGTTTTGATTATCGATGGTATAAACTTTCTGATCCAAATAATACATTGGGAAGTGATCGAATCTATCCTGTTGATTATCGTGATATAGAAGATTATGCTGTTGATGTGATATACAAGTCTAAAGCGGGTTGTAAGTTCACGCTTTATGCCAACGCAATACCGCGTTTTCCGATACCCGAGGCAACCTATACATTGGAGCAGCACGATTGTGGCAATTATATCCGATTCCACAATACAAGCCATATCCGCACTCGCGATTGGACAACAGGCAAGACGGTCGATACCGAGAAGAAGCCCGAGAGTATCCTGTGGGATTTTGGCGGTCTCATGCCGGATTCGCTCATGCGCGATTCTATGCCCTGGAATCCTACGTTCCGTTTGCCGGACGAAGAAGCAGACTATCATTTTACCCTCAAGGCAATGGTCGGTTTGTGCGATAGTGTACAGCATTTCTATATCCATGTGCCGCGTGTAGGAAAGGACTCGGTAGTGGAAAATATGCAGAGGTGTGTGGGTGATATCCTTGAACACAATGGTCGTTTTTATTCCCAGGATACAACAATCATTGATTATGATTATAGTCGTATCGGGTGCGATAGTGTGCATGTAATCAATCTTCGCTTTGTGGATGTGATACGTGATACGGTCAATGCCGTGATACCGGAAGGCGAGTCATATCTATTTGATGAGAAGAATTTGACAGTAGCCGGCGAATATACGGCTACGTTCATGAGTGCATCCGGATGTGATAGTATTGTGACGCTTTATTTACGTGTAGTAGTTCCCCTTGAGATGGAGTTGGCTGGTATTGAGAGCCCGTGTCCGGAGGATGCTTCTTTCCTTATCTACATTCGTACGCGTAAGGGCGAAGCCGATTATTACACGCTGCGCTTTGACGATGAGTCTTTTGCTCAAGGGTGGGCGACGCAGAGCGATTCTATTCACGGATTGAGCGATACAATTGAAATATTGTTGCCTACTGGTGCGAAGCCCGGCTATTATTCATTTGTGATGCACTTCGACAGCCGTGAGAACGGAAAGTATGATTTGACCGGTGAGGTGATGGTGCATTATTCGGCATCGTTGATTCAACAACGTTGGGACGATGTGCTGGGTATCTTGAACCAAGACTACAATGGCGGTTATGATTTTGTTTCTTTCCAGTGGTTGCACAATGGCAGCGAGGTAGAGGGAGCAACCGGATCGTACTATTACGAGGCCGGCAAACTGAAACCCGGTGATGAGTATGCTGTATTGCTGACAACGACTGAAGGCGGCAGAGCTATCCCAACATGCAGTTATATAGTGCCGGCATTATCTCAACCTGCGCCTGCTGTTGTTGCGAAAAAACAGTTGGAGAATGGCAGATTGTGTATTATTGTGGACGGAGCAACATATAATGCACAGGGACATCGGATTCGATAGTGTTTCGTATATCCCATTTGATGCAATGAAATAGATTAATCTAGAAAACATAATTAAAGTATTATTAACCTAAAAAATGATTGCACATGAAACGAATCTTTACACGTAGTTTGTTGCTGTTAACCCTGCTGGCAAGCAGTGTTGCAACAATGTGGGCGCAGAAGTCTGTGCTCGACGAGAATTTCGCCAATGGCAGTTTACCAAGCGGATGGACAAAAGCCAATTCCTATTGGGAGTTTACGAATGAAAGTGCCCAATTTGAGGCTCCATTCCAAGATGCCGCAGACACGCTGTTTACGCCGGTTCTCAATCTCAGCAGTTTGAATAACAAACCGTCTGTAGCGGTTCGTTATTTGAACAAAGCCTACAACGACAAACTGAATGAATTGAAGGTTCTCTATCGAGAGAACGGGGTCGGAGAATGGCATGTACTGAAGATTTTTGCTGAAGGAACAAGCGACCCTACGGATTGGAAAGACGTATTGCCGGAAGGATTGTCTTCCGTGCAAGTGGCAATAGCCGCAGCAAATAAGAATGGCGCAGAGACACGAATATATCGTCTCGCAGTTGAGAACAAAACGGAAGCTTCAGCCGCTCCTACCGGTTTGCGTTACGAGGACTTGACAACTACTTCTGTAACTCTGTGGTGGAATGTGTGTGAGAGTTCTCAGTGGCAACAATACAATGTGAAGGTTAGTTCAATTCGTCTTGCAAATCCGTCTGAGGAAGCCGGCAACGTAATAGACATGGTAGGTTGGGGAATTACAGATGAGTTTTATGAGTTGGCAGATCTAACCCCGAATACCGGCTATTGGCTATATGTGCAATATGATTGCGGCGATGGCGATGTGTCGCCATGGGCAGAATTGGAGTTTCGCACACCGTGTTCTGCAATCAGAGTACCTTTTGTAGAGAATTTTGAAGATGATTTACTGGATTGTTTCACGATTATTCAAAACGGGTCGGCAGCAGCTATGTCGAGCGAATTTCCGCACAATAGCGCCAAAGCATTTAAGTCGGTCAGCAGAGGCGGAACGAACAACTATCTTATTTTACCCGAGTCGAGTGCGGCAGTCAAGCAATATCAGGTATCTTTCTGGGCAGCAGCTCAAGAAAACGGTAACGTATATGCGCGAACCATAACAGTTGGTGTCTGCAACGAAGCGACAGCATCAAGTTTTACGGAGTTAACAACACTCAATCTGCCTGTTGGGCGCCGTTGGGAACAAATTAATGTCTCGTTGGCCGGATATAAAGGAAACGGTAAGTATATAGCATTCCGGTTTGGAAATGCGGATAAGGAGAATCGTGTCTTTATAGACGATATTCGTATAGAGGCTGCTTCTGAATGTCCGAAACCGATATTTGTCACCGCATCGGCCATTACGCCGGAATCGGCTTCGCTTCGCTGGACCAAAGCCGGTGGAGAGAACGAATGGAACTTGGTTGTATCCACAGTGCCGTTAACTGATCCGGAGGATATAGAGCCGGACGCCGCCAAAGGAGAGTTTGCCGGTTCGATCTCAACGAATCCATATAACCTGATAGGTCTGAAACCGCAGACCACTTACTATGTGTATCTGCAAGCAGCATGTGGTTCGAGTGAATGGACCAACGCCGTTACGTTCACTACCAGTAAGGCCGTTACTATTCCTTTTGCGGAGACATTCGATCGTTTTGACGCAGATTTCTACACCGATGATATAACGGCTGTACCGGAAGGGTGGTTGATGGATTGCAGAAATATCAATCCGCAGAATACGTATTATGATCGTCCGGGCGATAATTACCCATACGTAACCAGAGCGAAGGATCACAGTGGGTCGGCCTATGTACCTGCCTCATTGTTATTGAAGAGCGGTGCGTGGACGACAGAAACAAATTCCCAGACCTCAATCGCCATCCTTCCCGCAATGCCGGAAGATATCAACAAATTGATGGTCAAGTGTTTTGCCTATGCGGACCATGCAGGAGCATACTTGATGGTAGGCGTGGCTAATAGTCAAGTGAACGACTTGGCTCAAGGTAATCAAATGGGTGGCAACATTACAGTAGTTGATTCCGTCTTGTTGGTAAATAACAGTTGGAATAAGTATGCTCTGAATCTGAAAAACTATTCGGGAACAGGACGCTATATAGTACTGTATATCAAACCGGGCGATGAAGCAATCAATGTATATGTAGACGATTTGGAAGTAGATCTCATTCCCGATTGCTATGAAGTAACAGAGTTGACAGCCGCAGCAATGACTTCTTCTGTCAAGTTGACATGGAGCGATGCTACGAGTGCAGCGCAGTGGAAGGTTAAAATAAGTACTACGGCCATTGACCCGACATCGGCAGATGGTAACGTGGTCTCTGCTACAACAACAAAAAAGAGCTATACAGCCACCGGTCTGACGATGGGTCAGAAATACTATATCTACGTTAGTCCATCTTGCGGAGATCAGTGGGTGTCGACGGAAGTAACTACTCCTGTAGGATTGCAAATTCCGTACTATAATGACTTTACCAACGAAGCAACAGGTTCGGGAAAAGCTCCTGTTGGTTGGGTGACCGGAAATGCAGCGGGTAGCACCAGCAATTCGTATAAACCGTATGTTTACAATACAGCATGGACTGCCGCTACTGGTAGCTCTATTCCTGCCGATGTGTCAAAACCGTGTTTGTACTTCTATGCATATAAAAATAATAATGCCAATGCCTATATTCCGTATGCTATTCTGCCCGAGATACTCAACGCGGATGTGAAAGATCTCAAGATAACATTCTGGGGCTGGACTGACAAAACGATAGCATCATATAGTCATATGCTGAGAATAGGAGTGTTGGCAGATCCTACCGATATCACTACGTTGACACAAGTAGACTCTGTTGAATTGACTACACTAAAAGTACCTCAACGCTTCAGTGTGGATATGTCGTCCTATACCGGTTCCGGTAAGTATATCGTATTCTACATCAATGAAGGAAATTTAACGGGTTATTTCTATCTTGACAATCTCGCCATCACCATTGCGTCCGCACCGCAAAAGGTATCAGATATAGTGGTTTCCAACAAAACAGAAACAGGTGCCACTCTGACTTGGACGGAGAATGGTGATGCAACCGAATGGAATATACGTTTGTTCAGCGAGCAACCGGAGAATATTGATGAAGAAACTCCGGTGTTTAGTACCACCGTTACTGGAACCCCGACAGCAAATATTAGCGGATTGACGCACTCTACTCACTATTTTGCATATATTCAAGCGCAGAAGGGAGAAGAGAAGGGCGAGTGGGTATCTTGCGACTTCTGGTCTGCTACAGGTACATGGTCGTTGCCGTTCGTAGAGACATTTAATAGTTACGAGATTGGATCAGACTCAAAGAATACTCTCCCTGGGTTCTATAGCATCACGGGTTCTACATATCAGCCGTTTGTTAAAAATGTGCAGAGCACAACCGCCGGCGCATTGGATGGATATGCATTGAACATACAGACAACGAGCAGTAAAAAAATCAGTCAAGTGATATTCCCTGTATTCAACCAACCGGTGAACCGATTGCAGTTGACCTTGCATGCGCAAGGAAACGGTTCCTATGTCAACTACGAGACCTTTACTCTTGTGGGTGTGATGGAAGGAGACAACTTTGTAGCGATAGACTCATTCATGATTAAAACCGTAGGAGAGTGGGCAGAGTATCATTTTGACTTCAGCAAGTATAATGGTACAGGTACACAGATTGCAATTCGTCAGGATTATGATGCAAGTAATCTAAATTCTAAACTGAATACATTTATTATTATTGATAACATCATTATCAATGCAATCGCGGATTGTGGCCGTGTGAAAGATATCCGTTTCAACAATGTATCGGACAAATCGGCGAATGTGACTTGGAATGCCGTTAACGGTGAGACAGAGTGGCGAATCAAGGTTAGCAACAGCATTTTGGCTAACCCGGAGACGCAAGAAGGAAATGTTGTGCCAACCACAATCGCAGCATCCAATAGTTTCCTCGTAGAAAACCTTTATGAGGATATGGATTATTATGTCTATGTCCAGTCAAAGAAAGGTGACAATGTCGGTCAATGGAGCGTTCCGGCACTATTGCATACCAAGTGTTCGCCAATGGCACTTCCTGCTACCTGGGATTTCAACAGCTATTCTAATAATACAACGGTCATTCCGGGTAACGAATGCTTGGGCTTTGTGGGAACATCCAGAGATTTGAAAAAAGCTGCTTTTTCTTATAAGATAACGCCTTTCACCACGTATCACATGAAATTGGCACAGGAGAAAGCAACCGACAACAACTATTTAGTTCTGCCTGAAATGGATGTAGATTCCGTAGCCAAACTGCAAGTGTCTATGAAGATTCGTACCGGAGGAAGCACAGCAACGAAACAGGATTTCTTTGAGATAGGCATAATGTCGGATCCTACCGACGCCTCCACCTATTGGCCGGTATGTTCTGATGCTTTAACTCAAAGTAGTACGATGATATATGACCGCACTTATCCTCTCTCCGGGTACAAGGGAGACGAGCGGGAACGATACGGTAAGTATATTGCCATTCGCGTACTGCCGTCCACCGGAAATTCAGCGGGGTCAATATACATAGATGACATTTGCGTGGATTATATTTCGGCATGTGCAAAGCCGGTTGATGTTATTGCAAGTAACATAGATGAAGGAGGAGCTACATTGTCGTGGTCGGCAGATACTACCGATGCTTCGTTTGATGTTCGCTTGCTATCATCTATAGACGGAGATAAGAATGAGCCGCTCGTGCAGACCATGGTTAGCGGAGACTCTACTGTGGACCTGACACTCAATAGCAACACCCAGTATTATGCCTTTGTGCGCAAGCAATGCGGAGAGAATCTGTATAGTGATTGGAGTGCGCCGTGTGCTTTCCGAACAAGTTGCGGAACCGTGCAGGCTATGCCTTATTCTGAAGATTTTGAAGCGTACACAGCAAATGCAGTTCCGGCATGTTGGACGATCTTCAAAACAAGCGGAAGCGGTGGCCCAAGTGTGTCTACTAGTGCCAAAAAGGATGGAGTAAACGGATTGACCATATCCTCCACTAGCGGTACGGGTACCCCTCCTCCATATTATCCTGCAGGAATTGTTACTCCGGCTTTGGATATTAATAGCCCGAGAGATCTGACTATCATATTCGATATGAAGGGCACTTCCAATAATTATAAATTACAAATAGACGCAGTAAAGAGTCCGACATCAACGGCAGCTGACGAGGTAGTCAATATCACAACTTTGACATCGAAAAACACTTGGGAAAAAGTGTATTTGAAAGTGGCAGATATATCGACATATACATCGAATAATGAATTCAAGTATATTCGGTTTATGCAGGTTACTAAGCAACAGACTATCTATATTGACAATCTGATTATCTCTAAGGATGCAATGGTTACACTTCCTGTGTCTGGTTTGACTCCTACTGTTGTATCCGACTCGTCAATATCCTTTACGTTCCAAGAGGTAACACCGGGGATCAGTTCGTGGCAAGTGGCTTATGGTAAATCGGGCGAGTTTGACAAACCGGCAAAGTCATATGCTGGTCAAGTAATCAATACTACCGATTATACCCTTAATGGATTGGAGAGTAATACACGTTATGATATTTACGTGCGTGCTAATTCCGCAAATGCCGAGTGGGTAGGACCGATTTCGGCAAAGACGGCTAATGCGCCGGCTGCTATACCGTACCACTCTGCATTTGAAGATGCGGATGAAAACGCTAACCAATGGACCTTTGCGAGCGCCGGGTCCGGCAACGGATTCATCATTGGTGATGCTGCCGCATGTGGCGCTACCGGCGAGAAAGCACTCTATATAACTAACGATGGCGCCTCATATGCTTATAATCTTAAGAACGGCTGGGCATGGGCTTTGCGCGATATTCGCTTTGATAAGACGGGAAATCACACCATTTCTTTGCGGGCAAAGATTCCGGGTAATGCTGAGGCTAACCAGACTCAAGATGCACTGCATGCCATCTTGGTTCCTGCCGGAGCAAAAGTCGGAAGCGGAGACGGATCTATACGCGACTACGAAAAGATTTATCTCTTGAATGGTAATTCATTTGCATATAGCACCGGAAATAACGCGCAGAATAATGTATATGCCGTATTCAGCCGTAAACAGAAGGTGAATGACTGGACATGGTTGGAAGCAAAGGTTAATATCGCCAACGCAGGGGATTATTCGTTAGCCTTGATTTGGTTTAGCAATACTTTTGGAACAGCAGGCCAACCGGCAGCGATTGATGAGATAGAAATAAAGCAATACGAATGTACGGCTGTATCTCAACTTAAACTGCAAAGTTTGTCATCCAATCAGGCATCCTTCAATTGGTTTGCAGGAGAATGCAAGAACTTTGAATACGTACTGTCACGCTACGCAAACTTGAATAATCCTTCGGGTATTGACGATGCTGATAAGGTTGACGCAGGAACAACGGCAAATCAATATATCCAAGTAAACGGTCTGCAACCGTCAACTAAATATAGTTTGTACGTGCGTACTATATGCATAGGTGAAGAAACTGACTGGACAGAACTTGACTTCCGTACACCTTGTGAGGCAGAAGTGTTGCCGTATATTGAGAACTTCTCAGAAAAGCCGGAGTGCTGGAGATTCAACAATGCTGATGTGAAAAACAAGAATTACCAGTCAGAAGAAATGGCTGCTGCCGGAACAGATGTCGAGCATTGGTCTGTACTGCAACTTAATGCAGGCGGTTATGCAATCTTGCCGGAACTGAATGTACCGATCAATCAGATTAACGTTGAGATAGGTCTGTTCTGCAGTATGAATCTCGGAGCTGTGGAATTAGGTGTTATGGATGACATATTGGACGCCAACAGTTTCCAAATGCTGGCACGATTCGATGCACATAATAAATTGGAGTCAGAGTGTATAGGATCATGTGGTAATCCGTATGTAGTAGAGGTATTCCACAAAATGCTCAATCTCTATCAAGGAACGGGCAAAGTATTAGCCATCCGCAACGGAGGTTCAGATGCTATTTATGTTAAGTACATATCGCTTACAACTTTGCCGGAATGTATAACCCCGCAGCAGCTTGAGTTCACACAAGTTCAAGAGACGCAAGCAACCGTCAATTGGCTAGCAGGCACAGAAGACAAGTGGGAGATGAGAGTAGATGACAACGAGCCATTTGTTGTAACTTCCAATCCGTATGTTCTAACTGGTCTGGAGCAAGGCACAACTTATGCTGTCTCAATACGCACAATCTGTGATGCTACACATATGAGTGAATGGTCAACGTCAGCTACTTTCCAAACCAGTTGTGGTACAAGTTCGTTACCATTGCTTGAAAACTTCGATGCACTGAAACGTAATAGTGCAGCCCGTCTCAACTGTTGGGAGAATCTCTACAGCGAGGACTCTATCAAATATGTGTTCTCCGGAGTAGAGACCTTGCATTCTACAGAATTGATTAATAGTATGTACTACGTATGGTCAACCGATATTCCTACAAGGTTGGGAGACTATCATGCGCTTTGCTCGTATGTGCCGTCTAATACAAGCGCAAACAAACGCTATCGTTGGTTTGTATCTCCGCAATTGGCTATAGATGGCAGCGCTACGCTTAGCTTTGATGCACGTTATTGCAACGTGCGTGGTGAGGCAGTGACTCCTCAGGGACACTTCTATGTGGCCGTTAGTACCGATAACGGAGTTACATGGCAGAAGGCAAATGCTACAGACCTGACTTCGCAGTTGACACCAGAGTTCACTAATCTTTCGGTATCGCTCAATAAGTATGCCGGTCAAACGGTACGTGTTGCTTTTTATCATGAAGCTCTTGATAATAGAAAATCAGATGAGCAATCATATTTGATTATAGACAATGTACGAATTAATTGTTCGGAAACCTATTTTGTATCAGACGGCGCTTGCTTCGGTTATGACTACCAAGGTAATGGCTTTACGATTGCCAAATCAGAATTGGCTCCCGCCGGTCAAAGTCGTGAATACACTCGCCTGGCGCACGCAGAAGGAATCGGTTGCGATAGTACGATTGTAATCACTCTTACAACTCATCAGTCTGGCGTAGATACCGTCTATGCTTCTATCTGTCAAGGCGAGACCTACGACTTTGGTCCGTATCACTTGAGTGAACCGAACCCTGTCGGTACGCCGTACTACATTACCGGAGAGACTCAGTTCGGTTGTGATTCTACTATCTATCTCTATTTGACTGTCAATCCGTCAGATACTGCTGTGATTGCACCTATAGAGGTGGATGTCAACCAGTTGCCGTATCAGGTAGATGAGTTGTTTACCGTTCTGGCTGGTACTCCAATTGGTGATTTGGTAGAGATTGTCAAGGTTGATGCTTGTCATTTCAATCGCTATGCTGTGACGGTCAAAGATCTTGCTACCGGTCTGATCTATATTAATAGTGACGTGGACCATGTGGATGTATATGATATCCTTGGACGCAAGATACAGACTATAGTTCCGCAGGTAGGAGAACTGCAACTCCATCTGCCGACCGGAGTTTATATGCTTCGTACAACGATGACTAATGGACAAATTGCTACAAGCAAGATTTCCATCAAGTAATCACATTTTCGGATAGCCCGATTGGGTTCGGGCTATCTGTCTATATTTTTCAACCAAGAGAAAACACATATGAGGAAACTAATCGTTATATTATTGGTTATGTCGGCGAATGCGGTGTTGTGGGCAGCTGCGCGTTCGCCGCAGCAAGCCGTATCCATAGCCGGCACTTTCATGCATACTCGCGTCGCAGCGGACGGGAAGCACTGTGCTCCCTCTGCTTCCCATCCTCAGATTGTTGTGCAAGGCGAATCCTATTATGCTGTGAATACGGATGGTAGTTTTGTGCTGGTTTCTGCCGATGACCGCATGCCGGAGATCCTGGGCTATAGCGATAGCGGTAATTTCGATACAGATAATATGTCGCCTGCCATGCGTTATTGGTTGGCTTGCTATGACGAGGAACTGGCTTCAATCAGCAATCAGCAATCGGCATCGGGCAATATGCGTCGTGCTGTTCCTGCCGTAGAGCCTCTGATGACGAGCAAGTGGAACCAATCTTCTCCATACAACGATCTTGCACCTATGTACAACGACAACGGCGGTCAGTGTGTGACAGGATGTGTAGCAACAGCCATGGCCCAAGTGATGTATTTCTATCGCTATCCTCAAAAAGGCATTGGCAGTCACTCGTACCTGTGGATATGTACCGAACCGGCAGGAAAATCGGCCTCCCTTTCCGCCAACTTCGGCAATACTACCTACGATTGGGCGAGTATGTTGGATTCGTACCGATTTGGTTATACCGATGTTCAGGCTCGTGCTGTGGCTACACTGATGTACCATTGCGGTGTGTCTATTGATATGGGTTATGGTCAATCCAGTGGCGCATATACGGAGCAAGTTCCCGTTGCTTTGAAAGACTACTTTGGCTACGATGCCAATTATCAGCGTATTCGTAAGATTATGTACCCTGCCGATAGCCTCAATGCCATCATTGCGGCAGAGTTGTCTGCCGATAGACCCGTTATTGTTAGCGGACATAACGATGAGGGCGGTCACGCTTTTGTCTGCGATGGTTGCGATACGCGCGGCTATTTCCATATCAATTGGGGATGGGGAGGCAGTAACGATGGTTACTATCTGCTTACGGCTCTCAATCCGGGTCGTTCGCAAGGAATTGGAGGAACAACCAAAGGTTACAACAAAGGAACATCCTTTTTCGTAGGACTTCAACCGGCTCAAACCAACTCGCCTAAGGCAATCCCACAGATGGCAACCACGCGTTTCTCGGTGAGCAGCCAGTCCTTCAGTCGTGGCGCATCGTTTACTGTTTCCATCGCCCAACTTCAGAACTACGGTTTGACC
>JAEEHO010000143.1 GCA_016280845.1 Paludibacteraceae bacterium
AGACTTGCAAACGGGCTACGGAAGGGAAGGACGTCGTTTTCCATGAAGCCGCGCTCGGCTCGGTGCCGCGTTCGATCAAGGACCCGATGACATCTACGGCAGTGAACGTCACAGGGTTCGTTAACGTTCTTTTTGCCGCGCATGAAAACGGAGTGAAACGCTTTGTGTACGCGGCGTCCTCCTCGACTTACGGGGACTCCAAGACGCTTCCGAAGGTCGAAGACAAGATCGGGAAGCCGCTTTCGCCTTATGCCATCACCAAATATGTAGACGAGCTTTTTGCAGGCAACTTCCACGACCTATATGGAATAGATGTCGTGGGCCTGCGATACTTCAATGTCTTTGGACGCCGCCAGGATCCCGACGGCGCGTATGCCGCGGTAATCCCGAAGTTCGCATTGGCGCTTATCGGACACAATCCGCCGACAATCAACGGCGACGGATCTTATTCCCGCGACTTCACATACATTGAGAACGTAATCCAGGCCAACAAGCTTGCCGCTCTTGCGGAGAATCCTGCCGCGCTGAACACAGTCTACAACGTTGCGTTCGGAGAGCGGACGACGCTGAACGAACTTTATGACTTCCTGCGCACGGCCCTGGGCAAATATGACGCGGAGATTCTTAAGCTTGAGGCGAAATACGGTCCGAACCGCGCCGGTGACATTCCCCATTCGCTGGCGGACATCACCAAGGCGAGGACGCTTCTTGGCTATGAGCCGAAGTTCAGCGTGAGGCAGGGCCTGCTTGAAGCGGCAACGTGGTATTTCGATTATCTTAGCAAACGTGCATAAACTAAAGAAAGACAGAAAATGGGCGAGAAAATCAAGATTGGCATCATCGGCTGCGGATTCGTGGGCGGTGCATTGAAGACATGGATCGAGGAGAACAACTCCGAAAACTGCGAACTTTACATTTCCGATCCGCCCAAGGGATACAACGACGATCTCTCGAAAATAGACATTGCATTTGTGCAGATTCATGTTCCGACGGAAGAGGACGGAACGCAGGACCTGACTCTCATGAAAGAGCTGATTCGCAAGCTCCCCGATGTTCCGGTGTTCGTCCGCACGACGATTCTGCCTGGAACCAGCGACCTTCTTTCGAAGGAGACAGGACATAAGGTCTGCTTCATGCCGGAGTTTCTTACTGAGCGCACGTACATCGAGGATTTCCGCCGTCAGCCGATGGTTTTTACGGGCGTGCCGGAGCTTCTGCACAGGATCTTCCGCAACAAGTTCTATGTCGAGATGACGCCGCTTGAAGCCGAGATCACGAAGTACGGGCACAACGTCTTCGGCGCGTACAAGGTAATCTACTTCAACGCGCTCTACGAATACTGCCAGAAGATGGGCGCGGACTTCCAGAAGGTGCAGCGCGGTTGCCTGCTTTCGGGCTACATCAACGACACGCACACGTTCGTGCCCGGTCCCGACGGCAAGTTCGGCTACGGCGGCAAGTGCTTCCCGAAAGACGTCAACGCCTTCGCGAATCTTACGAAAGGCACGTCCATGGGCCGCCTTCTTGAGCCAATGCACGAACTCAATGTGCACTTCAGAGGATTTGAAGAGCACATTTGATGAAGAAACAGATATTCCGCATTGGCATAAAGAACTACCCCGCCGCTCATGGCGGGGTGGAAGCGGCGACGTATAATTTCGTAAAGGCGACTAAGGACAAGTACGACTTTACCGTCTTTACGGTATGGGACAATCCGACTGTTGTCGACAATGAGGTTGATGGAGTAAAGGTATATCAGCTTGCAAAGGGCTGGCTTGCCAGATTCAGACAGATCAGGGGCGCGATAACCGACAAGCGGAATACAGTTCTCCATTTCCACATGGAGATATTCCTTCCGCTTGCCATTGTATTCTCCCTGCTTGGATACAATGTCGTTTCAAGCATACACGGCCGAAGCTGGTGGAATATCAAGATCAATCCGGTGGTTCGTTGGATAATCGCAATAGTTGACATCTTGGGCGTCAACCTCGTCAAGAGGACCGTGTATGTGAGCAGATGGGACTATGAAGCGATGAAAAAGTACACTTTCCGTCGCGACTTTGTCTGCATACCAAACGGTTCGGCTGTTTGCGAGTGCCTAAACGATCATCCAACAAAGGACATGGTTTTCATCGGGCGCATTAGCGTTCAGAAGAATCTGGAGGCGCTGATCGCCGCCGCAGAGCGCGACCGCCGCGAGCTCGACATCTACGGTCCGTTCGACGAACGCGAAGTTGAGCATACCGCCCGCATCAAGGCTCTCCTGGAGAACTCGAAGATGGCGCATTATCGTGGCGTGCTGAAGCCTGAAGAGATATATCCGACGCTTGGACAGTATCGCTGCGCCGTGAACCCCTCGAAATCGGAAGCGTCGCCCAACGCCGTCATCGAAGCGGGTGCATGCGGACTCTATCTATATCTCTCGGACATTCCCGGACATCGGCTCGTTGGATATCCCGACGTCTACTACTTCGACAAAGACAACATCCAGCTCCCAGTTGTCGACGGCATAAACAAGCGATCCATCGCGAACATGGAACACCATCGCAGGGAACTGTCGGAAGCGACCCTTGTCTCAAGATATGCAAAGCTCTACGAATCCTTCTGACGAGAAAAAGGCTCGCGGCAACTTCTGGAAGCGGGCGTTGGGAGTGCTGTTCCTTCTTCCCGCCTGGTTTGCGCCTCACACGAAGCTGCGCATCTTCTTCCATCGACTGCGCGGCATCAATATCGGGAAGGGGTGCGAGGTGGGATACTTCGTCATCATGGGAAATGTCCATCCCGAGATGATAACGATAGAGGACGGGGCGGTTGTGACGGCGCATTGCACTTTGCTGGAGCATGACAACGCGTACTACTATACGGGGCGTGGCGCTGTAGACTCTAGGCCTGTCGTGGTCAAGAAGAAGGCGTTTCTTGGGATTGGGTGTGTCGTGTTTCCTGGCGTCACCATCGGCGAACGTGCGATTGTCGGCGCCATGTCGCTCGTGAAGCGCGATGTCGCGGCGGATTCAGTCGTCTGCGGCCAACCCGCGAGAACCAAAGCACCAAAGCCGGCCGACCTCCATTCTCCAACTCCTAACTCACAACTGCTAACAAATATATTGGCGTCGAGAAATGCATTTGAGCCAAAAAATGTGCAAAAAAGGCGAAAAAAGTTTCAATGGATTGAAACGCGAAAGTGCAACCATTGAAGTCGGTTTTTCCATCGGATGCACATGACAACTTCAATCCGATTGAAGTTCGAGCTTCCATCCGATGCGCAGACGCGTGTCAATGGATTGACGTTCGCGTCTCCATCCGATGGACTCACAGAAGTGCTATTTTGAGGGATTTTTGGGGTGAGTTTCGAGTTGTAAGTTGAGAGTGGGAGAAGGGGAAGTTGTGAGTTATGAGTTAGTGGTTAGTTGCGAGACATCATCACTGCGGAAAAGCGACCAGCAAGAAACACCAACCACCAACTACCAACTACTAATTCCTAACTCATAACTCCCAACTCAGAACTCATAACTAAGAATCTTGTCGCGGCGAGTTGTAGCCGTGTAGAACATGTAGAACGGGTAGATTGTTTTAGACAGGATTGACAAGATTGACAGGATTAAACCGGTTGAGTAGGTCGTATTGACAGATGAGAATTTGCCACAACTTGTGGCAGAATTGGTCTGGATTCCGTGGGGGCATCATCGATTTATCATAGACAAGCGTTTTGATAGTGCGGCAAAGGCTTTGTTTGGCGAATATTATGAAGCGAATATTTGTATCGAGTGTTCAGAAGGAGTTTGCGAAAGTCCGCAAGCAATTCAAACGCTTCGTGTCCAAGAATCCCGCGCTTCGTCGACTCTTCGACACTTTTGTCTTTGAAGAGGATGTCGTTGCTTGTGATCGACGCACGGATGAGCTTTACATCGACGAACTGAGGAAGTGCGACATCTACATTGGGCTGATTGGCAAAGAATATGGCTATGAGGACGCGGACGGCATTTCTCCGACCGAGCGCGAATTTGATGAGGCGACAAGGCTTGGATTGACCAGGTTGATATTTGTCCTCGGCAAGAACGATGATGGCCGTGCGACAAAAGAAGTTGCCTTTCTAAGAAAGGTGTCCGGCGCCCTTATTCGCGCTCGGTGTGAAGACGAAAGCGAGTTGCTGCCGGAGATCTACGCTAGCCTGGATGGGTTGGTCTTTGAACAAGGATGTTATCGTATAGGACCATTCGACGCCTCGCTATGTGATGGGGCTACTTTGGATGATATTGACGACGATAAGGTTGCATGGTTTGTGGACAGGGCGCGACGCCTTCGCAATGCCGACATCGAGGAAGGCATGGACGTGGAGTCGGTTCTTAGGCACTTGAAGCTGTATTCTCCAGGAGCGACGGGCGGGTTGACCAACTCGGCTATATTGCTTTTCGGCTGCGACCCCCAGCGATTTTGTATGTCCTCAGAGGTCAAATGCGTTCAATGGCATGGGCAGGAGCGTCACAAGCCGATGCTTTCATATCAGATATACAAAGGCACGTTGTTTGACATGGCGGATGCAGCAGTCGCCTTTGTTCTGTCGAAGCTGGACCTTCGTGTGGGGACAAGGAGCAAAGGACCAGAGGCGCCGCGCGAATACGAGATACCGGTTTCTGCCGTGGCGGAAGCAGTCATCAATGCGATTGCACACCGAGATTACACAAGTGCTGGAAGTGTCCAGGTGGAGCTCTTTTCGGATCGGTTGGTCGTGCGGAATCCAGGCACAATCAATCCAGCCCTCAGCAAGGAGGATCTGTTTGTCGAACATGCCTCGTATCCAAACAACAGTCTCATAGCCGACCAGCTTTATCAAACCAAACACATAGAGAAGTTCGGGACAGGCCTTACCGACTTGATTCATGACTGCCGGGCAGCAGGGCTCAAGGATCCGGAAATTGACGATTCGCGCTCTGAGTTTGTGATAACAATATGGCGCCCGGATCCTGCTTCGGCTGGAGCTGCAACTGCAAATAATCCGCAAATAAACAAAGTGAAAGACGCCGAAATTATTGCATTGATGCTTAGTTTTCCTCACTTATCCATTGCGGGACTTGCAAATAAACTGCAAATAAAATACTCTGAGTTGCGGTATCGGATTGACCATTTAAAGCATGCTGGGATTCTCAAGCGAGAAGGGGCGCGGAAGAACGGTCGTTGGGTTCTAACCCCAGAGTTTGCGGGATGCGCAGCCGATGGCCAGGCAATTTGCACAATAAATTTAGCGCTGGAGCCAGAGCTTGAAGCAAGGCTGGAGAAGATAGCAGACAAAAGAAGGGTGCCTCTTGAGACTGTAATGTCGCAACTTGTGGAAGAGGCAGTGGAGAGGATGTCAAGTCGTCGCGGAGAATCCGCAGAAAAGTTGTAGCCGTGTAGAACAGGTAGAACGGGTAGATTGTTTTAGGCAGGATTGACAAGATTGAAGTGATTAGTAGTTGGTTGTTGGTGAAGGGGAAGTTGTGAGTTAAGAGTTGTGGGTTGAACAGTCGGTGATTTGGGAAGGGCTGTAAGGCCGCGGCGGAGAGGTGAAGAAAGCAGAGATTAATATGAGCGATTTCGAGAACGCTCATGAATTTGTAGACGGGTTCTTTGCCATGCTGGCGACAAGGGTGCCGCAGAGCGATTCCTTGAAATCATCCCATGATGTGGTCAGGTCTTGTCTGCGACTGGGAGAGTCTATCAGTCAGGAACAGAATCCGAATAAGGCAGCAGATATCACGCTCGCTTCAGTTGCTCTTGCGGCATCCATAATCAATCATATTAATGCTTCAAATGGCTGAGCATAATAAAGCAATGGTACAGGCGTCGATAATTAGTCCGAAAGTCGTTCGTTGGGTGCGCACTCGACTTGGGTGTACTGCGGATGAGTGTGCAGCTTTGCTAAGAATTAAGCCGGATAGATTTGTTGCCATGGAGAATGGCTCGAAACCAGTATCGATGACGAATGCCACAAAACTTGCTCAATTGGTGCTTAAACCAGTGGGGATGCTGATGGGATCGAACCCTCCAGTATTTAAGCCTGGCGTCGCAGACTTTCGAACTGTAGGTAATGAAGAGATATCCAATGTGTCGGTCCAACTTGAGGCAATCCTTATACACGCACAGGAGTGTCAGGATTGGTATGCGGACATGCGTGAAGATAATGGATATGCGCCATTCTCTTTTGGACGTTGCATAAGTCTACAGACCCCTATTGAAGAAGCTGCAGAAAAGGTTAAACAGTTGTTGTCAATATCTGATTCAGATCGTAACCAATGCAAGAATAGCGATGCGTACTACAAGCTCGTTGTTAACCGTATCGAGAGAAACAATATTCTTGTTATGCAGAATGGAAACGTAGGCAATAACAATAAGCAGAAACTAAACGTTAAAGAATTTAGGGGTTTCGCGCTTTCTGACAAGTATGCCCCTTTGATATTTATAAACACCTCGGATTCAACTAATGCGCGAACCTTTACTCTTATTCATGAGTTTGTGCATTTGTTGCTAGGCAATACAGGAGTGTCTTCGCCAGAATATGATCCAGATCCGCCCAATGGAGTTGAGCAGTATTGTAATGCGGTGGCCGCTGAATACCTTATCCCCAAGAAGGTTCTGATAGAATATAGCAAATCGTGTGCGCCGTTGGACTACGAAAAACTTTATAAGCTTGCATCTCGCCAGCGAATAAGTTTTGCGGTTGTGGCCATAAGTGCTCTTAAGCATCATTTGATTTCAAAGCCAAAGTTTGACGAATGCTATTTACAGTACAGTAAGACTGTAAAAGAGAGTCAGTTGAAGGCAAAGAAAAAGCGCGGAGGGCCAACGTTTGAGGTCGTCGCTGCCAAGCGCTTTGGACTTCCGTTCATAAAAGCTGTATTGACTGAAGTCAAATACGGTAGTTTGAATCCATCTGACGCATGCCATTTGCTCGGAATTAAAGAAATGAAATCGACTGAGCGTCTCGGTGCGTATGTGTGGGGGAAGGAAGGATTTGACGCATGATCTTCTTTCTCGATACCAATATATTCGTTGAAGGCAAAAAGCATTCCTATGCGCCTGACATTTGTTTGGCATTTTGGGAATGGCTTTGTGAGGAAGGATCGGATGGAAACATTCGAAGCATTAGCAATGTTTTGGAAGAAATAGATGTTGGCTGTGATGATCTACAGAAATGGGCGCGCAAGATGTTGCCGGCGGATTTTTTCATAAAGACAGATAAAGATAATGAGGTTGTTGAAGAACGACGCAGGATGCAGGATGCACTAGTTTCTAGTGGGGAATGGGATGGTTCCAAGTTGCAAAGCTTCTTGTCCGGGGCAGATTTGTGGTTGATAGCAACGGCAAAGGTTAAAGGGGGGTGTGTCGTAACCAATGAATATGTCAACCCTAAGCAGAGACGTATCAAGATTCCATTGGTTGCGCAAAAATTTGGCGTTTTATGCTGCACAATATACGATGTTATGCGTTCAATGGGGATAAGACTTTCTTCTTATGACAGAAATGGCAAGAAGAGGAATCTAGTAGCAGGTGAAGGACGATTTGTTGTGCAACATAGTCCGTCGTTTAGTGATGTTTTCCCTCTTGACTCTTGAAAGTAGGCGGAATGCACCTGCGCCGCTTTGAGGAAAGGCGTGTGATTGCGTTGCGGGGGATGCTGGTGGAGCGAGGGATTGATTTGCCGGGCGTGTGATGGTGACGGAAACAAAAGAGAAAAAGGTCTTTGCGGCGACAAAAGTTCCGCAGGGCGATTTGTGGCATTATACAACCATTGATGTCCTAGAGCACTTCTTGGAGGGCGAGATTGCATTTTCTCATTATAAATTCATGAATGATGACGCTGAACTTTCTTATGGGAGACAGTTTCTGATAGAAGTGTTCGATGGGTTGAAGAATGAAAATATGAAAGAGTTCTTGCGAGGCAAGATAGTTGATGAGCTCGTAGAGAACGCCTATTTGTTCTGCTTGTCACGAGATGGGGATAACCTTTATCAGTGGCGTTCTTATACTCCACATGGTGGAATCGCTGTGGGATTTGATAGACAGAAATTGTACTCCTCGCTTCATGATGGTTTTTCTAATGCCGAGTGGTTGCCGTATGTGCATAGAATTAGTGGGAGTTTGATGCAGTGTCATTACCGCAAGGAGTTAGCCGAGCGAGTGATACGGAAATTGAATCAACGGCCGACCAGTTGTAAGTGTAAGGGTGGGGTAGTCTCTTTATGCGGAGGAGCCTTCCTGCTTGCTGCGAAGATACTGGAGATTCTTTTGTCTCAGAAGAATCCTTCATTCAAGGAAGAACATGAGGAACGGTTTCTTCTGACTGGAGTGCCAAGGGAGAAGGTTGTTGTAGTAAATATGAAACCGCGAATACTTGTGCATAATCCGGGCATAGCCAAGTCGCTTTCATGTGTGAGGTTGTCTCCTCATGGCGATAGGGAGCGCAATAGATTGTTTGTTGAGATACTTCGTGACAAGTACAAATTGGATTTCTCGATAGAACAGAGTTGCTCTTCGTACAATGGTAGATAGGTTGTAATGACCACTAACCGTCGAATTTTCTGAACATTATTGCCACTTACGGGCGGATTGATATATGAAGACCTTTGGCATAGTTAGCTACAATATCCACTGCAATTTCACGAACTATGGTTCGGCTTTGCAGAGCTGGGCGTTGCGCTGGACGATTTAGAGGCTGAGTTTTTTCCAGGGACTTCATGAAATTCGATTGAATGAGTTTTGATGATAAAGAGGTTGTTGCATAATGGGTAAGAAAGTCTATACTTGTTTCTGCACGTCTGTCATACACAAGGGGCATTTGAACATTATCAACGAGGCCCTGAAGCTGGGCGAGGTGACGGTGGGCGTTCTTTCGGACGGGGCCATGATTCGCTACAACAGATTCCCGACGTGCACGTTTGAAGAGAGACTTGCGGCAGCAAAGGCGATGGATGGCGTCTCTAAAGTCGTTGTGCAAAGGGATATGATGTATGATGACATAATCGCAGAGCTTCGCCCCGACTGCGTAATCCATGGAGATAACTGGTGCAACTCCGAAGCGCCCGAGTATTTCATCCGCCAGAATGTTGAATCTTGCCTGAAGAAATATGGCGGCAAGATAGTAGATGTCCCGTACACTTTTGATCCTGATGTGAAGCGCATCGATGATCTTGATAAGGAGCGCTTGGCCATGCCGGAATTCCGTCGCAAGCGCCTTAGGCAGCTCATCAAGATGTGCCCTATCGTCAAGACCATAGAGGCGCATTCCGGGCTCACGGGGCTTATCGCCGAAAAGACAGTTGTTCGCCAGGATGACGGACGGCTTGATCAGTTTGATGCGATGTGGGTATCTTCACTCTGCGATTCTACTGCGAAGGGCAAGCCAGACATTGAGCTTGTTGACATGTCCTCGCGCCTACGCACCATCGACGACATCATGGAGGTGACAACGAAGCCCATTATCCTTGATGGGGACACGGGTGGTCTAACTGAGCATTTTGTCTATAATGTCCGAACTTTGGAGCGAATTGGCGTTTCGGCTGTGATCATTGAGGACAAGTGCGGACTTAAGAAGAATTCGCTATTCGGCACGGAAGTCAAGCAGACTCAGGACACCATAGAGAACTTCTGTGCCAAGATAGCGGCCGGAAAGGACGCGCTTAGAACGAAGGAGTTCATGATCATCGCTCGTTGCGAGTCGTTGATACTCGAACAGGGAATGGATGATGCGCTGACGCGATGCCATGCCTACGTGAAGGCGGGGGCAGACGGCATCATGATTCATTCTCGCAAGAAAGACCCTGCTGAAATCCTCGAGTTCTGCGACAAGTTCCGCGCGGCGGATAAGACAACGCCAATAGTAGTTGTTCCGACATCGTTCAACTCTGTGACCGAGGCTGAACTTGCCGCGCATGGCGTCAACATCTGCATCTATGCTAATCAGCTTACTCGCGCGGCTTTCCCTGCCATGCAGTCTGTCGCGCAAGATCTTCTGCGCTATCATCGAGCGCAGGAAGTCGATTCCCGCCTCATGCCGTTTAAGAAGATAATTACTCTGATAGATTCGTAGTGGAAGACC
>JAEEHO010000144.1 GCA_016280845.1 Paludibacteraceae bacterium
GTGTGGGGCTTTAACGGCACGGAAAGCGCAGTCATTGAGGTTAAGACAACCCACACGGACTTCCTGAACGACAAAAAGAAGTGGTTTAGGTCGGACGTTGCAGAAAGGTGCGGTTTGCAGGCGGGAGCGTATAGATGGTACTTGTGTCCTACGGACGTTATAAAGGCGGAGGAGCTGCCGCAGGGGTGGGGGCTGCTTTATTGGGACGGAAAGCAAATCACGCACGTTGTTGCGCCGACAAGGTTTGAAAACTCGTGGAAAGTTGACTTGCACTTCCTTTACAGCTTATTGCTGAGGGAGAAGTTCCCACAGAAGATATTCAATTATCGGGGGGTTAACACAACAGTAAAGCCGAAGACCGTGGTTGATCCCTACAAGGTGCTCAACCCCGACGAGATGAAGAGCTTGGACTCCGATATAAGTCACGTGGTTAGCAGTAACTTATTTGATATGGTATGAGTGAAATGGATTTAGAGAATGGTGTTGTATTAGACACAGATTATGGTTATATGCAGATTCTCAAACGAATCAGTGACGGTTATCTTGTGTTAAACTACGAACTTGCGCATTGCGTGTATAATGTTCTGTTTAGGACGTTCGATGAGATTAAGGAATATAGGGTTGTTGAGGATGATTGGGTTGAGCATGAGTTGTTTGAGGATTCTTGTATTGTTCACATAGACGAGTTTGGATTTTGTAAAAAAGTGAAGTAGATATCATAGAAAAGATACACATTACAATTTAGTTTTGCGATTTGAATTATATATTAGTGTATGGTTTTAAATTTTAAAAACATGGTACGAAAAATAAAAGACGGACGTGTACAGGGCAGCTTGCGTGAGCGGCTGCGTCAGCGTGTGTCGGACTCGCGCAGCAAGGCGAGCGATGAGCTTAAGAGAAAACAGTCGTTTCTGCGCGTAACGGATAGCGAGGGGCGCATTAGCGAGGACGTTGTTTTTCTAAAGGAGGACAACAACGACGTGCTTGCGGTTTTTCCAAACTCGTACGGTTTCGCCGACAACTACGCGGACACAATGACATGCTACGAGCATGTAGGGCAGCACAGCACCTGTACGTACGACTACGTTGATGAGCTTACAAAGGCTTCGGAAAAAGATTACGCGCCGTTGTATAATGAGCTAAAGAGCGTTGGTTACAACGTTAATGTTGTGGATATGCCTTCAAAGGAGGCTCTTGAGGCAAAGCATCAGGTTTTGATGGACTCGTATATGAAGCACGTCGAGGATGAGGAGCGTAAGAAGATTGCGGACTCAGCCAAGCAGATGCTTAAGCGCGGGGACGTGATTGAGTATGAGGGCAAGCAAGGCAAGGTGCTGCACGTTATTGCGGATAGCAAGTGCTCGCTGATCGGTTGGATGTGCGACGGCAAGGCTATGGAGTTCGAGGTGGCAAACAGCGCAGCCGCAAAGCTCAAGGTTAAGGATGCTGAGGATGATGAGGCGGACACAGCCGACGACAATGCCGCTGATACGAATGCAGACGATGCAGCAGACGAAAACACCGATGCAGCAGACGAAAAGGTTGAGGACGCTTGCGGCGCAAAAAAGAGAAAGGTTAGAATTTTTAATCGCAATAAAAAGTAAGAAATATGAATCTTAAGAAGGAATTTAAACGTTTGGAGGACTCGCGGCGCGTGCAAGACATGAAGTCGGGAGGCTCAGGCAGCTTGCGCAGCTCGCTTTTCAATCGTACGGACGAGGTTATTACCGACGAAATGGTTGCGGAGTTTCAAAAAAAGTTCGACTACGAGTGGGGCATTGACGGTGGCGATTGGGAGAAAAATCCCAAGAAGCAGGTAATGCAGTTCTTTATTCAAATCCCGAAGGAGGTTGAGATGGGACAGGTTAAGGCTCTGCTTGCGGACGTTAACTACAACAAGGACAATCAGACGTTTGAGGCTTTGTATCGTCCGAAAGACGGTAAGTGGGGACAGGCTAAAAAGCGTAACGCAACCATTAGACGTAAGTAGGCTATGCAGACAAACCCGCTTAACAAGAGCTTAAACAAGACACTGCAGACCGCTAAAAAGATCAGCAAGTCGCTCACCAAGTACAACTTGACGGGCAAGACAAAGGCGGAGCGCAGCATTAAAAAGTAATCATTCTTTTCTTTAACGTGTAAAGTGAAAGGCATCGACCGCTCGGTTGATGCTTTTCTGATTTATATATTAGAAGTATGATATACGATGAGCGACATAGAAATCTTAGTAACGTGGCGGTTGGGATGGCGGACATACAGCTTTCTCACAACCCGTTAGCGTCGGAGGTTGTTGTTATATTTAACGACCTGTCCGTGGATCACTATCAAGACAGTCGTATTGCGGAAGAGGGGCGGGTAAAGAAGCTTGCGGTGTTCCGTAAGACCGAAAACATGGAGTTTGTGCCCGACTCGGATAGTGGAGACTTGCAGATTGACGACGACTCAGTACCTTACGAGGTGTTGTTAACGTGCACGGGGTTGCCGCGAATTCCGCGACGTGACGACATGCTTCTTAACGAGGGGGACTTGTATACTATTCACCACGTAAAGCCAATGAACCGCAGTATAGACGGCTTGTGGCAGCTTATTGTGTATCCTGAGCGGACGGCGTTTGTTGATCCGCTGTGCATACACAAGTACACCTTTTTGGATGGGACAACGCTGCAGCCGTTGGCGGACGACGTAAGCAATCACGTGGGTGAGGAGGTTGTGCTTGACATGGTGTACGGGGGCAAGCCTGAGCTGTTGTCGTGGGACGCAGAGCATTGGTTTCCGTTTAGGTCGAGAATCAGGTTTGTATATAACGAGCAGAAGATCATCCACGTTAAAGGCGGCATGGATCAGGCGTATAAAATGTTGGAGAAATGATTTACAGATACGAGGCAGGCATATTGAA
>JAEEHO010000145.1 GCA_016280845.1 Paludibacteraceae bacterium
ACATTTACATTCGGGCATAGTTGTATAATAAGTTGTCCGATTTTCGCTTGCGGGTGTTTTGACGATTAGTTCAAAATCGTCCAAACGACCGTTGCTACTGCATTGGTTGGTAATCGTCAGGTTGAATGTTGCGTTTCCTTCATTGCAGACATCAAAACTGACGATTTGGCCATTCTTGTTAAGTGTTCCGACGAAAGCAATGCCTTTGGTTGTGGATGCGTAGTTATACTCTGTTGCCTTTCGATTCGTTTTGAAACTCAGCGTCATTTCTGTGGCATTGCCTGTAGCTATGCCTGAAACGGAGAAAACTCCGGTGCTCTTTTCTATCATCAGTTCCGGACTGACGCCACCGGCGTACATAGTTCCCGTATATACTTTCGTATTGTCTCCTTTGCCTTCGCAATAATAATTCATGGTGCCGCCTTTATAAACTACGGTAGAGTCGTTGGACTTTTGTGGAATGTCGTTTGCAGCAAAGCCACTAAAACTCTCAGCCCACAATGTCGTTCCGGTAGGGGCTATATTATTGATATCGCTTTCCGTGCGACTGAAGACAGCGTGGTAGATAATATTCGCAGCAGGGAACACGCCGGTGTAATCTATTGTCGGCATAGTGGTGTTGTCGGGCGCATATTCCTGTGTGGTCCATCCAACAAAGGTGTAGTCGTCGCAGGCCGTTGGTGCCTCTACTGCCGTAATCGTTTGATCTGCATAACCGATTTGCGTAGCATATTTGGCTGCTCCATTCATGTAGGTAATGGTTACACTCGGTTTGTCGGAGACTTTGCGAACTGCTTTGAGTGTCGTTTGGTCGGCTGTATGCCATGTGCTGTCGTTGAACGCTGATGTCAGTTCAGCCAGAGAAACACACTCTCCGGTATGGTTGCCCCATATATATTCCGCCAGGTCCGGGTAGTCGATAAAGGGATTGCGGTTGCCTTGCAATTGAAAGACTTTGCTTGTGCGAACCAACTCTTTCTCACTCACGGGGTCCATTCGGTGCCACTCGAGCAACAGGTCGCTCAGCCACGGCTGAAACTCTTTCCATCCCTCGTTGGTCATTCCTGCTGCAACAGCTGCATCTACCCACGTAACTGAATCACCATAACATGTAGCTATGTAGAAATACGCGCGTGCGAAGTCGCCTTTGTACTCATCTGCCGGGCAGAAAGCACGAATCAAATGGTGAATATTGTCCGGGCCTGTGATAAAACAGCCGTTGTTGAATAGTTTGTCCCCATTCATATCCGGTATGCCCGGACCATAATTGGATTTGCTGCGGTTGGCTGAGAAGTCGGCCGGGACCAAGTGATGCAGATCGCAATATGCAGGGTCGGTATGTTTGTTCTCTCCTCCCCACCATGATTTGGGAAACATGTGCTCGATATCACAATTGGCTACACTGGAAGTCGGTTTGTCCGGGTTGAAATAGCGTTTGGTGTTTGAATACATATCTATCACGCTGTTGTCGCTCGAGTCGCGGTCGGTTTGATAAAAGGCATCCCAACTCTTGTTCGCTCCGCTACCATAACGGTACCATTTGGTACGATGAAAGATGATTTCTCGCAGTTTGGTCTTCAGCGCTTCGTCTTTTAGACCGTCTATGGCGGCATAGTATTCTGCCGTCGGTGCGTATTCCGTTTTCGCTTGTAGCGGTATTGCCACAAACAGGAAAAAGACAAGTGCTTGTTTTGCCATAAACAGCAATAGCCTATTGCTCGTCGCGGACTTCTGTCGGTCGCGCCTATTTGATTGAATAAACCTTTGGATCATCTTGTTGAACCTCCTTGCCAAAAAACGCGCAAAGATACAAAAATAATTCCATATGACCAAATTTGTATCGAACTATTTGTGATGGTTCTCCACAAAGAAAGAAGAAATGGCTTCGACAGGTAGCCATTTCTCCTTATGGTTGTTCTCGCGTGTGTACGCGTTTTCAGTATGAAACGCGTGCGCCTAAAGTGTTGTATACTTTGTTGTTACGGATAATCAACACTTGTCCGTCGCGAATAATCTTCGTTGCAGTTGCCTCTTCGGTATTGACTGCATCTATTGCTTCATGCGGGTCTCCCTCTACGACGACTTTAATAGGAATGACCTCGTCGATAGCCAATTCTCTGTTGGAATCCAGTTTGTAACTATAGAAATGCAGTTTGGTTGAGTACACTCCCGGAGCAGGTCGTCCTTCTACGGAAACCAGTACATCCACATCGGTATATGTGTAATACGCGTTGAAGGTAACGAAACTATTGATGAATACGTAGTCATCCCCTACCATAATCTCGATATATTTGTTTTCGTATTGGTAGTTGAATATTTTGGATCCGTCGTGCTCCCATTTGCAATAGAGTCTCTTGCTTAGGTAGTTTGCGCTGAAGGTGAATCCTTGCAGGTCGCTGTAGTTGTTCGCTTCGTTCAGCACGAGTGTCAAACTATCTTTTGAAGCCGAGAACTCCGGATCGTTAGTCGGACCTATAGCCTTGGCATGCAGGTTGATGACGATGGTGTCAACACCCACGCAGGAGATGATCAATTGACCGTTGTATTCGCCAACTTGTTCTGCTTCCCAGAATACGGTCAGTTCGGCCGGTGTTGTTCGCGATTTCTTGATCTCCGTCCAGCCGCAATGGAATGATTCGTCTCCCTTCATCGTTACTTGGGCGTCTGTCGGTAGATTCTTGACCGAAACAATCACTTTGCGGTTGTTAGCCCATATTCTGGTCACCGAATCCATTCTCTGTTCGCCCCATTCGAGGAAGGTCGTATCCACTTTTATCCACGAGTCATTGATGTGTTCGTCCCATTCGGGAGCAGCGCTGGAATAGAGTATTATATTGGCAAGACTGCGACCGTCTCCGATGCTGTCGTAGATATTAAACAGGTCATTCGCGCCCTGGTGGTTGTTGTAGAGATGCTTGCCGTTTATTGCGGTTAGAACGGCTGCGCCAGTTATTGCTTTGATGGTATCCAGTGTCCACTTGGCATAGTCGTCATTCTCTCCACTGCCTAACTTGGTCTCTGATGTCGGGCGCAGATACTTGCCGTCGTGATCGACAAATAGATAATAATCGCCTTCATGCACAACGGTATAGGCATATTGCAGACACGCTTCTACGCTGTGACGCTTTTCACCATATGTGGCGCTGACCCCTTTGATGCTATTGCCGCCTAAGGCATATTGTCCCATGATGTATTCCTCGCCGGTTTTGGCTGTGCCGAAAAATACTTTTGCTCCTGTAGGCAGATATTCCGCTTTCTGGACTGCATTGTAAACGGCAGTTTCTGTGGTGACGGAGGAAAACACTTGCACAACGCATGTATCTGTCTTGTTCGCAGTATTGGTCTTTACCCATATCTTGGTCTCTCCTAACGAAATAGGAGTTACCACTCCATCGGAAACTATAGCCACTGTCGGGTCGGTAGAACCCCATGTGACGGTTTGATCTACAGCATCGTCCGGCGTAATAGTAGCAGTCAGTCGCAGCGTTTCATCCATGCGGATGTCGGCTCTCTCTTTGTTCAGATTCACCATCATCGGTCTTATCTCCGCGATACTCGTTTCGTCCAGCCTGTACAATTCTACAGCCGCTGCGCCGGTGAAACTATCGCCGTAGAGTGCAAATCTCGGACTACTGCTGTTATAGTGAAAAGAAATCTCGGCATTGTTCTTGCCTAACTCACGACTGGTTATTTGTGCCGTGTCTGTCTTGATGATGATGCTGAAATCTGAGATGATAGTGTGCTTGGCCTCAAACTCATTCTGTCCGCTGTGATGACCGATAGGTTTGGTGCCTACATATAGATTCCAATAGTCGCCGAAACTCCTTAGAGTGAGATAGACCGGGTCGTCCAACTTGACCGTGTCGCCTACGAAAACCGCATCTTCGGCTCTCAGCGATTCGTCGTTACTTTGGAATCCTCCGCTTACTTTACCGTGTGTTGCGCTGCCTAATAATACTTTGTCGCCTTCCTTCAGTGTGGTCGCGTCTGTCACTTTGATGAATTTTTCGGCGCTTAATGTCACAACGAAAACCGCACTAATCAGTATAGTGATAACTCTTTTCATAGTTCAACTGCTTTTTCTTTTATTCATGTGTGTTACTTTACTCTTGAGCCTAAGATGTCGTATATTTTTTCTTTACGTACAATCAGGACTTTTCCTTCACGCAGAATTTTATTGGATACAATATTGTTTTCTACATTGTCTAATGCTTCTTCTTTGTTCTCGTCAATGGGCGGGTCGGGAGGTTGCACCGTGCTCGGAGTTTCCACTTTGATGATGACGTGTACGGTATCGTCTATCGCGTAGCCGCTCTTGTCCTCCTTGAGGCTGTAGAAACGTATCATCGTATGGTATGTTCCTTCTGCATTCAGGTTTTCCACCAGCACCAGAACGTTTATGTCAATATAGTCGCTTCCCGGGTCAAAGTGAGCCGCACTTGTTGTAGTCGCTTCCTGGATGGCGGTCATCACTCTTATATGTTTACCCTCGTTCAACTCGTTGTACGCGGTGTCGTCCGAGTGTATTATCTTGCAGAACAAACTCTTCCGCAAATGGGTCGCGGTGAACAGGAAATTGTCTCGTGCAGAGTATTCATTTTCCTCGTTCAATACTATTGTCAGCGTGTCCGGTATGATCGTTAACGTCGGATTCGGTTCGGGCACAAAGGTCTGGTCGAACGCTTGTGCGCGCAGGTTGACACATATGTTCTCTAAGCCGGTACAGGTCACAAACAGTTGGCCGGTGTAGATACCCTCTTTCTCCGCTTCCCAGTATACGGTTATATCCATCGTAGTGTCTGTCGCGTCAATCAAGGTCTGGTCGCAGTGGAATGTCTGGTTGGCGGCCAGTGTGATGATTGCGTCTTCCGGCAGATCTTTAACGGTGATGGATACCACACGACTGCCGCTCCATGTGCGGGTGGTCGTGTCCATCTCTTGCATTCCGAAATCGAGCAGCGATGTGTCGGCTTCCATCCACGGGTCGCGCAACGGTCTGTCCCATTCCCATGCCGCATCGGAGTAGATTGCTATTTTTGTGATGGCACTACCGTTTCCCACGCCGCTATATACTCTGAATAGGTCGGCGCTGAAATTGCAGTATAGACCCTGACGCCAACCTATGTTGGTCAACTCAACGGAGCCGTCGGCTGCGATAGAGTCTAATCTCCATTTTGCATAGTTGTCTAATTGTGTGCTGCTTCCCAGTTTGTCGCTCGCTGTCGCACGCAAATACTTGTTGTCATGATCCACAAATATGTAGGCGTCTCCGTCGCGTTGTACGGTATAACTGTATTGCAAGCATGCTTCCACGCTGTGGTGCTTCTCTCCATATACTGCGCTCACACCGCGAATATTGTTCTCGCCCGCCACGTATTGTCCCATGACGTAGTTCTCGCCGTTTCGTATTGTTCCGAAGAATACTTTAGAGCCCGCCGGCATGTAGTCTTCTCGCTTTACGGCATGAAAAACTGCCCGTTCTGTTGTTGTTGCTGGCAGTACAGTAACCACGCAGGTATCCGTCATGTCGGCAACGGCATTCATTCTTGCCCATATCTTGGTTGTTCCTACGGCAAGCGGAGTGATTGTTCCGTCTTCTACGATTGCCACTTCCTCGTTAGTCGAACCCCATGTGAGAGACTTGTCCGACAAATCGCCCGGAGTAGTTGTCGCAAAAATCGACATCGTGCTCCCCATATGTACTTCGACTTTCGACTTGTCAAAAGACAGGCTTGTCGGTATTTCCACCGGCGCACGCTCGCCGTCCAGAACGTACAGTTCTATCTCCAACATCTGTGTATTGTCGGTCGCGTACAAACCAAAGCGAAAATCTGACAGATTGTACGCAAAGCCAACTTCTTTCCCCTTTTCTCCGGTCGTCATGCTGACAATCTGAGCCCAACCGTTAGATGTAATGCCAATCGAAAAACTCGTAGTCTTCAGTTGTGCAACGTCAAACTTGTTGCTGCCGCAATCGTGACCTATAGGTGTCGTTCCTATATATATATTCCAATAACCACCATTCTTCTTCAGCAGAAGTTCGGTAGCATTAGTGACTGTTATCGTGTCTTTGCCCGTTGGAAACTCCGCATCGACCGCATTTAACGCAACTTTGTTTTTCAGGAAATCGCCGCTTACTTTGTGTTCGGAAGCACGACCAAGCAACACCCTGTCTCCGTCATGGAGAACAGAAGCATCGGTCACCTTGATATAGTTATCGGCGTTTGTCACCAATACACTCATCAAACCGACGATTATAGATAGGTATTTCTTCATAATATTGAGATTTAAGGGTATTATAATATGTTACGTCTTTCTACGTCACCATGTGTCTCTGTATAATATTATTTTGTACCGGTTTTTCATGACTGAATAAAATACTCATAGGGCGCTTCTAAAACAAACTGATTTATAGAAGTACCCTTTGATAGTGGCCGCAAAGATACAACGGTTTTTTTATATATGCAAGTTTTGAGGTTAAAAAAGTCCGAAAAAATTCATTTTTCTTCCCAAAGTACCTCGTAGATACAAATTGGCAGGTTGCAAAGATAATACATTTTGAATGATTGCTGTCACTTTTCTGCAATCTTTGGTACTCTTCTGTAGTCTAATTACTCGCGGAAGCCGTAGTCGTTGACATCATATTCCGGATTCTCAATAAATTCTTTGCCATTGTAAACTGTGTGCAAAGGTACTACTTTTTTTCTGAATTATGCAAACACATGCCGATTTCCCGAAAAATTATCTCTGCAAAACAAAGGGAAGGGTGTTTCACTCGCTAAAACACCCTTCCCTCTATTATCTCTCGAATGAGGTGTCCCCCAAAAGTTGGACAGGGTTAGTAAATATTGTTAACTATTCGTGTGTTCATTGACATGTTGTTGGCGTATAGTTGGCGGTATCGGACAGG
>JAEEHO010000146.1 GCA_016280845.1 Paludibacteraceae bacterium
ACCAGCATGCCGAGCGTATCAATGTGCCGGCTAATCCTCGTCACTTCTGGTGCTATCGTATGCATATCAGCATTGAGCAACTGATGAAGGAAGACAAACTGAATGCCAAGATCCGCAAACTGACCGGCGTCAGATAAGAAAATCGAATAGTAAACAAAAATCGGCATACAATCACATGTATGCCGATTTTTTATGTCGTTATGTGAACACGAATTACTTCTTATTCGGGAGTTCAAGGCCGTAGTTCTTCTTGCGGTCTTCCACCTTGAGAGCGAGGCTCAGCAAGAAGGCAAGAACGCCGAACGAAGCGAAAACAATCATCGGAACAAGATATCCGTCGGTAGCCACACGCAGTTTGCCGATCAGCAGCGGAACAAGGCAAAGGCCTACGTTCTGTACCCAGAAGATCAGGCAGTAAGCCGAACCGAGCACTTTCTCGTCGATGATTTTAGGCACGCTCGGCCACATAGAAGCCGGAACGAGCGAGAAGCTGACACCGAGAACCAAGATAGTGATCAGCGCCAATACTTTGCTCGGATAAGCCGGGAGCAGGAAAGCGAAGACGCAGTGGCAAGCGATCATGATAACCGAACCGAGGAGCATCATCGATGCACCCTTGCCCTTATAGTCGATAAAGGCACCGAGGAACGGTGTGAGCACCATAGCCAAGATTGGGAACCACTTGAACAGACCTGCAGCTTCTGCGTTGCTGATACTCAGTGTCTCTTCGAGGAAGTTGGTAGCGAAACGCTGGAACGGGAAGATAGCACTATAATAGAGCACGCAGAGCAGAGCGATGATCCAGAACATCTTGGATCCGAAGATCTGCTTGAGGTCGGACACATGAAACTCCTCTTCTGCATCGTGCTCGTCGGTAGCCTCGCCGGCAGCAACGAGTTGCTTGTCAAAGCGATTGTCCATGATAGTGAAGACAAAGAAATTGAGCAAGCCCACCACGAGCAGCAACGAAGCGAAGAGCAACGGAGCTACAACCGAGTTGGTGCCGTCAACAGCAAAGCGCTCGCTGAACATAGGAGCCAGCCACATAGCGGCAAACACGCCGAGACGGGCAATAGCCATCTCCAGACCCATTGCGAGAGCCATCTCTTTGCCCTTGAACCACTTAGCGAGGATCTTGCTGACCGTAGTACCGGCCATCTCGCAACCGCAGCCGAAGATCATGAAACCGAACATAGCCAGTTTGGCGCTACCCGGCATAGCAGGCCACCATGCGTTGAGCCACTCAACGGTGTTGGAATCGGCCCATGAGATACCGAAATACTTGATACCGGCGCCGATAACCATCAGACTGGCAGAGAGAATACCGGTGAAGCGGACTCCCATCTTGTCGAGGATGATACCTGCCAAAATGAGGAATCCGAACACATTGAGCAGATACTCACCGGCAGCATATGTGCCGAACACGCCCTGATCCCATCCGAGATTGTCGTTCAGCAACGAAGCCAGCGGCGAGAGAATATCTACGAACATATAGGCGAAGAACATCATCGATGCCACAAGCACCAAGACTGTCCAACGCGCAGCTGCACTATCGCGTAGTGTCTGTTGAATCTTTTGTACCATAAACAGATTTACGATTAGACCATTTACTTTTTTTCTTGAGCCACTCAGCTTTTTTCTTTTCGTACTCGGCGTAGTGGTTCTCCAAATAACCGTCAGCCATATGATTTACGATTTGACGATTTACGATTTGAAGATTATTATTTGATGCCGAGTTCTTTCTTAACGGCCGGAGTAACATCGTGGGCGTCGCTACCGATATGAACCATAGCAGCGCTATCGAAGATATAGGTGTAACCCTCGCGCTCGCCGACAGTCTTGATAGCCTTGCTCATGCGCTCGTGAACCGGAGCGAGCAGTTCTTGCTGCTTCTTCTGGATATCCTGCTCAGCGGTCTGATAGAACAACTGGATACGCTGCTGCATCTCCTGCAACTCCTGCTGACGGATCTGCTTAACAGCATCAGCCATGGTCGCCTCCTGAGCCTGGTAGTCCTGAGCCTTCTTCTGAATCTCCTCGTTCATCGAAGCGAGTTGGTTCTCATACTGGCCCTGGATGGTATCCATCTTCAGTTTGATTTTAGCTACTTCAGGCATCTGGGTGAACAGTTCCTGGGTGTTGATGTGACCAAATTTCTGTGCGCTGGCTGCCAACGGCAGAATCAGCATCATTGCGATAATAATTTTTTTCATTGTTTTTATTTATTTTAGTTTATATTCGTGTTAACGTATAGTCTCGTTATCGTCCCGTTATCGTCTCGTTATCCTCTCGAGTATAGTCTAGGATTGTCTCGATAAAACCCCGATAAGACCTCGATAAGACCTCGATATGGGTTCGATAGGTGTTTTTATTTGGCACCAAGTTTCTTGAGCACCTGGTCGGAGATATCGAGTTTGGACGACATATATATCAGCGATGGATCGGCCGAACGATCACGAACCACCTCTATATGCTTCTCGCTCGCCAGATCCTGGATGGCATTGTAGATATCGTCCTGGATAGGCTTGATGAGCGCTTCGCGCTTCTTGTACAACTCGCCTTCCTGACCGAAGTACTTGCGCTTGAGTTCGAGCACCTCCTGCTCCTTCTTGACTATCTCCTCCTCGCGTTGGCGACGCATCGTTTCTGAGAGGAA
>JAEEHO010000147.1 GCA_016280845.1 Paludibacteraceae bacterium
CCGATAGGCGCAAACAGGTCGATGATGCGAACGCTCAGCGGGTCGTGGTTGCCTGTGCAGAGTTTGAATTTCTGGTCCGGGAATAGTGGAATCAGGTTCTCAAAGGCTACGCGTTGCTTGGCCATTTCGGGGACCAAACCGTTGATACGGATGACCTTGTCCATCGGGAAGAACTTATCCGGCTGCGGGTTGACGCGAATAGAGCACTCCACTGTGTCGCCCGGTTTCAAACCGTACTGACGCACTTGCTCTTTGCTCACATACACATCGTCCGGGCTCGGCAGATAGTTGTAGTCTGCCGAACGCAGGAATCCGTAGCCATCAGGCGCGCACTCCAGCGTGCCCATAGCTATCACGTTCTCGCCCAGACTGGGGATGATGTACTCTTCTTCCGGCTCTTTCTCCGGCTTAGGTTCCTCTGCGGGTTGCTCCTCCGGCGTTTCGTCTAACGGCAACTCAGGCGCAGCGGCAGCCACCGGCTCAGCCTCTTTCTTCTTGCGGCCGCGCTTCTTCGGCTCTGCAGCCTTAGGTGCTTCTGCTACGGGTGTTGCTTCTGCCGTGATGTCATCGGTAGGTGCAGTCTCGTTGGTGTCCTCCAACGCAGCCTCCACCTGTGCCAGCGGTTTGCGTGCTTCCACTTGCTGCACGGTCTTGTTAGGCTTATGGTTGTTGGCCTTCAGTTGCTCTTGCATCTCGGCCAGTTGTTCCTGCTCGCTGCCTACGGTAGCCACCACTTGTTCGCTCTTCATGTTGTTGGTGTTCACTTTCTTAGCTTGGCGGTGCACACCGCGAGCGCGCTCGCGTTTAGAGGGCAGACCTGCTGCCTCGCGAGCTTCTTCTTTGGCCTGAACGACAGCCGCACGGTTGTCTGCCTGCGCATCCAGAATAGCGTAACTAATCTCACGAATCGACTGACTGCGACGAGGATTCAACCCCATCTGAACAGCAATCTCACGTACCTCATCGAGCGTCATACGCTCGAGTTTTTGTAAATCGTATTGCATAAAATTTATTAAAATATCTAAGAATCGGATGGGTCGAATGACTATTCATTCCCAAATCCGGTGCAAAAGTACTACAAATTTTCCACATACGCAAATTTTTTAATCAAAAAATGTATATATTTTCGTGCTTATTTGTTTATATCAATTATTTTTTGTACTTTTGCGGCCAAATGTTTACTTATGTCTAACCAATCATTAATTGATTTGAAACGCCCGTTGAACGTGTGCCGCGCGTCGGCAGGAACGGGTAAAACTTTTACGTTGGCGGCCTACTATGTAGGCTTGCTTTTGTCGGGTGAGAGTTATCGCTCGATTTTGGCCGTCACCTTTACCAACAAGGCGACATCAGAAATGCGCGAACGTATTATTCGCTACCTCTATATGATTGCGTACGAAGAAGAAGACATTTTCTTCCAACGTGCCAAAGATTTCATGATTCGCGACAGACAATTGTCTGATGCAGAGTTGCGTAGTCGCGCAGAATGGTGTTTCCGTGAGATGTTGCTCGATTATGACAATGTGCAGGTTCAGACGATAGATTCCTTTCTCCAGTCCTTGCAAAGCGGCATAGCCGGTGTGCTTCATTTGAGTACTGGCATGAATACCGAATTGGATGTCAACCATGTTATTTCTACCGCAGTAGAACAATTGCTTACCACTCACTTGACGGACGATGTGCGTGTGCTATTGGACAAGTATCTGAATGTGCAGTTGGACAAAGATAAACAATGGGATGTTCGCAATGCCATCTGTGCGTTGACGAAAGAATTGTATAACGAATCGGTCCAAGCGTTGGATTCGCAGAAGAGAGTGGTGTTTGATGCCGCTCAGATTGAGTCCTACCGTGAGCGACTGAAGGCTGATTGGGAGAACAACCCGAGACGTAAAGAGTTATCGGCTTTGGTATCACCTCTGAAAAATCAAGAATTCACTGGTACAAACAGCGGAGCCCTCAAAACAGCTATAGATAATTTGACGGATTCGTTGGAAGGTCCTGAGAATGTTAATAAAGATCTTTTCCGTGGGCTGACTGATTCACAGTATAAGAATGCGTCAGCAGGTAAATGGAAGGAACTGCCACAAGATGCTGTGCAGACTATAGTAAAAGCCACAGATATTGGGAAGCAACTTTGTAGTGACTATTATACGTACGCGTTGACCGTAGAATTCAGTCATGAGATGCAACTCATGTCTGCTTTGCGCGAACGGATCAATGATATTTTGGCGCAACAGGATAGCGTTTTCCTAGCAGAAACAGCCAACCGTTTGTGTCGGGCTTTGCATAGCGGAGATGCGGACTTTATATTGGAGAAAGCCGGTGTGCGCTACAAGCATGTGCTGATGGATGAGTTCCAAGATACCAGTAAACTCCAGTGGAGTGTCTTCCGCCGCCTGCTGGATGATGTGTTGGCGACGTCCGGCAATACATTGCTTGTGGTGGGAGATATCAAGCAGAGTATCTATCGTTGGCGGAATGGCGATTGGCATATCATGGCTGAGTTGGGAACTCCGAATGGCGCATATGCAGATTATAATAATGCTGAGTTCAAGGATTTGGTTTGCAACTTCCGTAGCCGTGAGAATGTGGTGAGATTCAATCTGTCTCTCTTCCGACATGTTGTGCAGACAGCATCAGAACAATCTCCTAATTTGTTCGAGAGTATATATGACGAGGGATTCCGAGAGAATAATCTTGACAACTATTATCAAACTGAGAAGAAATCCGGAGGATACATTCGTTTTCGTGCGTTTGTAAAGCGAACCAAAGGAAAGGGAGAAGAGTCCGTTGCTCCAAACTACGAGCCGAAAGAAGTGATGACCTACGATATGTTCGACGCCATGGAGAATCTGCTCCGGCATGGTGCGCAAGCATCTGATTTTATGGTGCTTGTACGTCGCAATAAAGAAGCTGTGTTCATCACGGAATTGAAATCCCGGTTATCCGAATCCGAATATCCGTTGTTATCACGGGCTCGATTTGTTTCGTCAGATAGTTACCTATTGGACGCTTCGCGTGATGTGCTGACGGTCATTAGTGCGTTGCAATACATGACAACCAAAGACGTATTGGCGGCCAAAATGATTGCTGAGGCTACGCAGCGCGATGTGTCATTGTTGCAAACGATTAGTCTTACTGTTCCCCTGTATGAAATGGTGAGCGAGATTATTCGTTTGTTGCTTTGCGATGAGCAAGGGCTGTATCATGGCACGGAAACCGCTTATCTGGATGCATTCCTGGACCAAACACGTGCTTATGTGACACGTTACGGTAGTTGCTTGAAGGAGTTTCTTGAGTATTGGGAAGATACATTGCATGGCAAAGCTATTTCTACGCCGGCAGACAATGCTGTCCGTATTATGACCGTCCATTCCAGCAAAGGACTGGAGGCGCAAACGCTCTTTGTGCCTTTCTGTAATTGGCAGCGTGAGGTTGGTCAAATCCATCCTAAAGTGTGGTGTGAGGGCAAACCGCAAGATATGGCCGATGAAATAGGCTATGTTCCTATTCAGGAAGGCAGCAAGATGGAGAAGTCTGAGTACTCTGCCGAATACAAAGAGGAGCATGTCAATATGGCGGTTGATAACCTCAATATGCTCTATGTGGCTCTTACTCGCGCGAGAGACAACCTGTATGTGTCTGCCGAGTTTGAGACAAAAAAGGATGGTCAACTTTCTGAAAAAAGCAAACATGTGGGATGTTACTTGTTGGAGAGCACTGGTTTGGAAGACCAACTTAAGCGTCCTAATGAATTGGACTCCGTTTGGGATATGCCTTATGCCGAATATACTTTAGGCGAACCGGTTATAGCGGAGCAGAAAGAGGAACCCACAGGCAATGAGATAGAGCTGCAACTATGTAGCAATAGTGATCGTGTATGTTTTGTCCAATCGCAAGACAGTCTGCTTTACACCGATTACGGCGAGGAAGCGGAACGTCGTGCCGCACGCATAGAGATTGGCAATATATGCCACGAGGTCTTTGCACGCCTAACGGAGAAGATTGCATCGCATCATGATTGGCAAGTACAATTGAATGCTATCCTCGATGATTTTGAGACGCAGGGATTGATCGAGTCGCCGGAACAACGTAAGGATGTTTATTTTTTGGTGAGCAAAGCGTGGAATGATCCGCAAATGCAGAAATGGTTTCGTACTCCGTTTACCGTGGAGGCGGAGCAGGCACTCTACATGGATGGCAAGGAGTATCGTCCTGACCGTGTGATGGTGGATAAAACC
>JAEEHO010000148.1 GCA_016280845.1 Paludibacteraceae bacterium
AAGCGAATAATAGAAGCCCTCAACGCTCTTTTTCACTCCGATCGTCGCCACTCCGTTCTCGACCTTGAACGGCACGACCTGCTCGCCGTTCTTCCCGACACCGGAACCGATTGCCGCCGCCGAAGGCTTGATCAGCACGCGAACGCCAGTATCGGTCTTCTCAAGCCCGTAGTTTACCCTTGCGACATACTCACTGCCGCGCCAGCGAAGTCGGTTGTCATTAACCGACAGGTCCGACAAGGCTACCTCTTTCGGGAGCGCGATTACCTCGCCCGCCTTGGCGTCATTCAAGGCTTCCTCGATGATCTCGCCAATGCAGTCCTCGTCGCCGTACACGACATTGCGCCATGCGGGGTCAGTCGCTATCGGCTCGTTCGCGTCGAAGACGATTACCGCGCTTTCCTCAACCGTTGCGCCGGGCTGCGCATCACTTTGGAGTCTCACGCGGAATGATACATGCCCTTCCCCGCAACCCGTAGAGTCGTTTGGCGGAAGGAAGCCGTCCTCCGCCCGATCCGGGAAGCCGTCGGCCGTGGTTTCGTCCCATGAGCGCAAGTACCAGACGACGGAGCCGTCCTTGATCGACACCTTTGCCTTAACTCTTGTCGTTCCGTCCGACAGGGCAAAAAGTGACGAACCCGTGCGCTTCCCTGAGAGCGAGGTATTAACGCAGTCGCCGACCGCGATTTCGCCAAGCTGCAAGGTCGCCCAGTCCAGGGAGGAGTCCATCGGCAACGTCACACGAACTTCCTGGGCTGCGGCGGTTGCGGACGCCTTGTTCTCGAAGTAAATCGTGTACACCATCCAAGCGCCAGGCTCGACATAGCGCCGGGAGCCCATTCCGACAGGACCGACGATTTCATTTGGGTCCATCGACTGAACTGGGCGGATGTTTGCCTGTCCCTGTGGTTTCGCCGGCGGCGGATCGCAAATACCCGCCAACGCACAGGGTGCAATAAGTCCGAGTGTAATAAGCAATAGCTTGTTCATAATGACCTTATTGACATTCTTCAGAACTAACATGGCTGGCTCGACCTACCTATTCGTGAACAGCATGAATAACATTGTTACTATGCACACCACCAAAAATGCAATCATAATCGCATCGGGATGCTTCCATATCTTTGATTGAGATTGTTCCATCTTGTCTGCTTGGTTGGCAATTCTCGCGATATAGGCTTCCTTATCCACGATTTCAGACACATTAATCACATTAATTGTCTTAATAGTGGTAAAGATCCATCCTTTACCGAGGAACAGCCTCACAATCGGATTCTCAGATACTATATTGCGCTTTCTTTCATTATAGTAGGAAAGCAATAGAACAAAAGAGACTACGCCTATCGTGAACATTGAAAGAGAAAACACTTCAAGTCCTAGTTTCCCATTGTTGAGCAGCATCCATATCAGCCCGCTGGTAAAATAAACAAGCAGACAAAACCTTGAAAAAGCAGAACACAATTTCTTTAACCTTGTGTAACATACTTCACACAGTGGCGTGTTTATTGAAACACATTCCGACCTCTCGTTTCCTCGCCCAGATACCTTGGGATAAGTAATCAAGACCTCAAGCATAATGCAATCTGAGGCCTTATGACACGATTCGCAAATCCCCTTGCGCAACACACGCCCGTTTTCCCAAATCCTGATGGCAAAAAAACCATGTAACACCAATACAACTATCAGTTGCATAACGCAGATTAGGACATTAACCTCAAACGAAAGATGCCACTGTGAAAACACGAAAAGGTGTTTCAAATACCAAACGGCTATTGCCAGGCCAACTAATGCCATGCCTCGAATTTTCATTAATTGAATCCTTGTATGTCGCCATATAAACCATACACTGCTAGACCCACCCCAGCACCGCCACTTGCTGCCGCCATTCCTGTCTTAACAGGGACTTTCACACCAATAACGCCAGCAACAAGAGAAGTTCCATCAAGTATCGCATCTGCCACTCCATGCCCTCCTTCTCCAAATCCATTTGTACCAGCTTTGGTACCAATATTCAACGCAACAGAAGCTGCCGTCAATGCAAGCGCTGCCACACCGACGCCTGGAACAAACATGCCTAGAATTCCGACATGTGGTGAAACAACATCAATTGCAGCCTTAAATCCAAGCAAACCCTTACATATGACAGTCCAAGGAATCAACCCGCTTGGATCAGCGGCCAAGAACGGCGCGTTCCCGCAATAGCGGTACCAGTTGACGTCGCCGGCGGAAAGTCCGATGGGGTCGCGGGTGATGAATCGGCCAAGCATCGGCGAATAGTAGCGAGCGCGCATGAACAATAGTCCTGTCGCGGCGTCGCGCTCCACTCCCAGCATCCCGCACCAGCCGTAGATTGGAACCGAACCAGTCGGGCGCCGTATCGTGCCATACGCGCCGTATTCTGCAGTCGCTACGACATTGCCAGCGGTGTCGTATGCGCATTCGAAGCGCTCATGCATTTTGACAACGCAAGCACGACACTTTCTCAGCACGGCATGACGGCGTGAACGCATTCGGCGAACGCCAAAGCGTTCTCCTGTCTGTCTGTAGCCTCTCTCACGCAACCTTGTCATTTGTGCATATTATACCATAACAATTCCGCTCCCGCTCTTTGCGCGGGGTCTGCCGACGGCAACACGGAGAGCGCGGAGAGTTCTCGGAGACAGAGAGTCAGATGAAGCGCTATGCGAGTACACGCGTCCCATGCCATCTCCGCGTCACCGTGTCTTCTCCCATACTCCGTGTTAGCGCCGCAGCCATGTCGGCCTGCAGCATCACCAGCGTTTCGGCGCCCTTGTAGCGCAAGCGGATATTCTTTGCGGTTTCGTGGATCGGGGTATCAACGATATCCACTTTGAGTTCCCCCTCGCCTTTCTCGTATTCAACCTTGACCTCCGTGTTGCCGTTGAGCCTGATGCAACCCGACACGCGGGCTATGCAGAGCGCATTGGGCCGTGTTATCATGTCATCCTCATCCCAGATGAAAACCCTCAAAATATAAGGCCGCTCCATTCCAGTCGCAGTCTTTATCCAGCCAGTTTTCGTCTCTTTTGAGCCATAGACCGCATACGAGCAGATATAGCGATGCCTTGAGAACATCGACTTAAGCTTTGATCGGTATCTCATGGGTCTAGCGGCAAGCTTGAAATGATCCGTGTCCACATGCAAGTCATCGTCAGTTGCGGCAAAACCTATCTCAAAGTCGGTAATAAGCTTG
>JAEEHO010000013.1 GCA_016280845.1 Paludibacteraceae bacterium
CACGCGAGCCACACGGTGATTGCGCACATCGCGAAGGACGGGCATTACTATATACATCCGGACATTGAGCAGAACCGTTCGCTTTCGGTCCGCGAGGCGGCGCGTTTGCAGACTTTCCCGGACAACTATTATTTTGAAAGCGGTTCGCATCAGGCCGGACGTGCCGCGCCGTATCGTCAGATCGGCAACGCCGTCCCCGTGATGCTGGCCAAGAAGATTGCGGATGCGATGAAAGGATTTTGGGCATGAAAAGTAAAACATCTGTGGCATTTAAGACTCGGGCGCGGATCCTTAATCAGCTTGGAGAACAGCTTATTAAGTCTGAAGGCATTGCATTGCTTGAGTTGATTAAGAATGCTTATGATGCTGATGCCACCTTTTGCCGTGTAACAATGGAGAATATTTCGGACAAGGGCAAGGCGCGGATTATTATTTCGGATGATGGATGTGGGATGGATGTGGAGCGCATCCAAAAGACGTGGTTGGAGCTTGGAACAAATTATAAGGAAAGTCTGGCTGCGGATAAATTGACGAAGCGTACGCCAAAGTTCCGTCGAATGCGACTTGGCGAAAAAGGCATTGGTCGATTTGGTGTCCATCGCCTAGGACATAAGATTGACATGTTCAGTAGAACGGCGACATCAAAAATGGAGGCTCATCTTGCTATCGATTGGCGCAAGGCTGAAGAAGTAGAGATGATCGAGGATGTTCCCGTTTCTTTAACGGAAGGTGCTCCGGTTTATTTCAAGGGCACCGAGACCGGAACATATATCGTAATCTCAGACTTAAAAGGAGTGTGGAGTCGAGGTGCGGTGCGTGAAGTGGCGCGAACTATGGCCGCATTGAATTCACCGTTTGAAGATCAGGGAGATTTTTCCGCTGATCTAAAGTTAGAAGGATCTGACGAGGAAAAAAGTTGGCTGGAGGGAGTGATCAGGTTCGAAGATATTCGGGAACGAAGTTTGTACCATTTCGATGTGACGATGGTTGGCGGTCGCATAACGTCGTTTAAATATGATTTTAGTCCATGGAAAGTCCTTGATCGTTTGAAACCTCGTCACGTTGAGTGGAGTGGTGAGAGTGATCTTGCTCGTATGGTTGAGGATCCGACCGGGCGAAAGATAAAGGACATTGATATCTCGTGCATAGGTGAGGTTAATTTTCGCGGCGTTATCTTTGATTTGGATCCAGCCATTTTAAAGCTTGGCGTACAAGATCGCCGTGGTTTTAAGGACTATTTGAGGGATAATGGCGGCGTTCGGGTGTATCGCGACAATATGCGGGTGCTGAATTATGGCGAGAGAGGCGATGACTGGTTGAACCTGAATTTTCGCCGGGTGAACAGACCCGGTGAAAGAGTCAGTTTGAACGTGATCATTGCGGCCGTTAGCTTGTCGCGGGAAAGCAGTGGGGATTTGGTGGAAAAAGCGAACAGGGAGGGGTTTGTTCAAAACGAGGCATTTGAGAAGTTGCAGTCGGCGGTGTTGTATTCGCTTGAACGTGTTGAGGACGAGCGCAACATTGACAAGAGAGCGATTCGCGAAGCGTATGCGCAAAAGACGGAGAATATGCCGATTCGGGCATCGATGGCAGAGTTGAAGGCGGATGTGATAAAGTATGTTAAAGACCCGATCGCACAAAAAAGGATGCAACACTGCATCGAGCGTGTTGAGCAGGATTATGAGGATTTTGCCGATGCGTTTATGACGAGTGCGGGCGCAGGATTGAACCTAATCATGGTTATCCACCAGATGGAGAAGATCGTCAAGAATATCCGCTCTATGCTCCCGAAGAAGAGGGAGAATGATGACGCATTGGTCCGTCAGGTTGAATCACTTGCTGGGTTGATAAGAGGGTACAGCATCCTGATTCGCGAGTCTGAACGCAAGCCGCGTGATTTGTCTGGGATTGTTGCTCAGTCTTTGGCAAATGATGAGTTTCGATTTGAGGCGCACGGGATCCAGATTGAGGAGGCGTATAAGAGTCGGGGGAAAAGCATTGCTGTTTGTACAGAAGGCCATACAATTAATGCGCTGCTTAACCTTTTTGATAACTCAATTTGGTGGTTGGGATATTCAAAGACGCATAATCCAAAGATACGTGTTGATCTTGTTGAAACACCGCAATATCCAAAATCTGTTGCTTTGGTTGTGTCTGATAATGGCCCTGGTTTCTTGCATGAGCCAGTCGCGGACTTGGTCAAGCCATTCATCACCTTCAAGCCCAATGGGATGGGGATTGGATTGCATCTGACGAATGAGATCATGAAGTCGTTGGGTGGCAAGTTGGAGTTCCCCATGCCGGCCGACGTTGAGGTTCCGAAGGAATATGCGAACGGAGCAACGATCGCATTGGTGTTCCCGAAGGAGGTGTAATTATGGTTTTGCCAAGAAATGCTCGTGTAGCTGTTGTTGATAATGTCCCAGATGAGGTTGCCGATCTACTTTCTGTGCTTGCGAAAGAAGGTGTTAGCACCTTGTTTTACAAGGGGTCATCGGAGTTCCCCGCAGCTCCTTTGATTGGCATTCGGCTGTTGTTCTTGGATTTGGAGCTTGAAGGTTTTGAGAATGCTAACGATAAGACAAAAGCTTCGGCGGCGGCTGCAAACCTGAAAAAGTTGATCGGGCCGGACAATGGCCCTTTGGTGGTTGTGCTTTGGACTAATCATGCCGAAGTGGCTGACTTGGCTAGGCAGTATATGCTTCAGGAGGTCAAGTTGCCATTGTTTGTCGTGCCCATCGACAAGGCAGATTGCAAGGAGGGCAAGTCCTTCGCTGTCGAGAAGATCAAGGGCCAGATTTCCGAGATGCTCGCGCAATCATCAGCAGATTGCGTTGGGCTTTATGTGAATTGGGAGAATGCCGTGTTTGACAGCACGGTTAAGTTATCGGCTCGGTTGTCGGGTGTGGCCGATGGCAATGGTGACAAGTGGTCGGAAATCATGTCTCGGGCCTTCTATAAATTATATAGGGCTGAATGTGGAAAGAATGCGTTGCAAACGGTGCAGGAACAATTCGTCAGCTCTTGTCATTTGTATAACAGCGGATTGATTAGCAACCTGGACGCTGCCATTGCGGAAATGCGCCTGGGGGTGAGCAGCAAGTTTAGATTAAAAGATTCGCCCTTGGGGACAGTGGAGGAAGAAGAGGCACTTACGAGCAAGTTAAATGCTTTCTTGTTCTATGATTCGATGGCGCATGCTGCGGTTGTGCCTGGGGATGTCTTTGCAGTGAGGGATGTGTGCGATAGGAATCTGGTGAAAGCGGTGTTGTATGACTTTGGTGCAAAGAACGATGAGCTGGAAGAGCTTTCTCAATCGGGAGATATTTGTCTTTGCAAGGTCATAATTACACCGCCGTGTGATGTGGCAAATAATAAGAGACTCAGGGTGCCGCCAAAGGATAATGATAATAACAGTAAGTGTGTCCAGTATGAACGCTATGCATGGGCTTTGCTGGTAAGTGGCGATGCGCGATCTCACCTGACGTCGAGTCGAGGCGAATACGCGTATGGTTTCTTGCGCCGATTCGAATTTGCGGGAAAGGTCTGTGATCTGCTCGTTGATCTCTATGCCATTGGTACAGAAGTGATAGACGCCAATTCCATGGACAGGATATTCACATTGAAGCCGATCCCGTTGGCGGACATTCAATCTAAGGCGGCAAATCAACTTAATCGAATTGGTATCTGCGCGGTTAAATAAACCGATTGTGATATCACAGGAAAGAATTAAAGTGAAAAAGACAACAAGTAAAAATCTCGGTCTCTTCTCCTTCTTCACGGGCGCAGGATTTTTGGATCTGGGTTTCGAGAGTGTCGGATTCAGAACCTATATGGCAAATGAGTTGGACCGAAACTTTTCGGAGGTTTATCGCTTTTCGCGCCGGAAGATGAGGCGGCCACTTCCGGTATTCGGACTTCAGGAGGGGGATGTCTGCTCGTATCTTGTTGGGAATCCGAATTCGGAATACTTAACACAGAAGATTGCTGATGCGCGACGCGAAATGGACTTGGTGGGATTCATTGGTGGCCCGCCATGTCCCGACTTCTCGGTTGCGGGAAAACAGGCGGGTGCGAAAGGTAAGCACGGAAGGTTGTCGCAGGTCTATATTGATATGATCTGCGAACAAAACCCCGATTTCTTTGTTTTTGAAAACGTTAAAGGATTGCTTAGCACGGCGAAGCACCGAGCTTTTTTCAATCAAATTATTAGAACTGTGCACAAGCATGGATACGCTACGACCTATCGCTTGATTAATGCGCTGGAATATGGTGCAGCTCAAGACCGCGAAAGGGTAATTCTCGTTGGAATCAAGTTGTCTATTTGTTCGAAACATGTTGATGGTAAAACAGGCGAGATATTGGACTTCCCATGGGATGACTTTGTCGAGTACCCGATGGAGAAGGTTCGGAATGTGAAGTGGCCTACTACCGATATTTTTCTTGAAGATGGCAAATTGGAAGCTCCGAAAGATATTATCAAGCCCCTGTCTATTCAGTATTGGTTTGAGAAAAATGATGTTGAGAATCATGCCAATGCAAATGACTATTTTCTCCCCCGTGCGGGTTTGAGGAAGATGCAAACCTTTGCCGAAGGCGATGATTCAAGGAAATGCTTCAAGAGACCTCATCGGTGGCGTTATTCGCCAACAGCAGCATATGGCAATAACGAGGTCCACTTGCATCCGTATAAGGCGCGGAGACTTTCGGTTGCAGAAACATTGGCAATTCAATCCTTGCCGAAGACGTTTGAATTGCCATCGGACATTCCATTGTCTGCAAAATTTAAGACCATTGGTAATGGTGTTCCATTTGTTGCTGCGAGAGGCGTGGCAGAAACATTGAAGAAATTCCTGGAGGAATTGTGATGGCATACTCGATTCAGCAACTGTTGGCGGATGTCAAGTCCTTGGGCATTGGGAACTCGTTCCCATATGTGAATAGTGATCAGAAAATCTGCAAGTTGGATGCTGTCGATGATGGGCAACAACGAATCTCGTTTACTTTCACAAACAATAAGACCACGCCTCCTACAGTTGAGAATGGTAATTTCACACAGGATAAGCTTTTGTTGGTAGCTAATGCATTGAGTGAGGGGAATGCTATTAACATTGATGCGGTTTTGAATGGAGGAGGAAATAAAAGGGCTGTGCTCGAGTCCTTCCTTGCGCATACCGAACATGTTTTTGTTTGTTATGTAAATGGCGCGAAGCATATCTTTTGGTCTCCCCAACACTTACATGCTGTGGGAAAAATGTGTTATTTTGCACCTGGCGTGGCGCTTGAGAAGTATATGCCAGCGTCACAAATGGAGACTGAATTTAAGCAGTGGTTGGTGCAACAGCCGTCAAGAGGCCAATCAGGTCTGTTCGGATCGGGGCCTGCGTCGACGTATTGTAGCGGGTTGAAGACATGCTTGCAGGACCCTGTATTTGAAAAGGTGTTTGTCAAAAACTTATTTGAAGTGCAGGATGCCGCGTGTTTTGAAGTGCTGGTAAACACGATAAAGAAAGTTCCTGGATATAATGCATACAATCATGGGTGGAATAGTCAAGCATTGAATGCTGCAATGGACAAGTACAAAAAATACTTGGATACGAAAGCGGGGGTTATGAGTGTAGCGAGTAGTGCTACTTCGGCATCAAGTTCTGTTTTTGATGTTTTCTTTGCGGCGATTCGCACGAAGCCGTTCATTCTGTTGGCCGGAATTTCTGGCACGGGTAAGAGTCGTATTGTGCGGCAGTTGGCGCGGGGGTGCTGTCCCGAGAAGAAGGACGGTCAGCCGCATCCGTTGCGTGACGAGCAGAAGCCGGGGAACTACGAGCTGATCCCAGTGCGTCCGAACTGGCATGATTCCACCGAACTGATGGGATATGTCACGCGAATCACGGGGACGGGCAATCCGAAGTATGTGTTGACGCCGTTCGTCAAATTTTTGGTGAAGGCGTGGCTTCATAAGGATGTGCCATTCTTCCTGTGCCTTGACGAGATGAATCTTGCGCCGGTGGAGCAGTATTTTGCCGAATATCTGAGCAAGATCGAAACACGTAAACTTTCCGGCGGTGACATCGTGACGGATGTGCTTGTGGAATTCCCAGATGAGATACTTGATAGTGTACTGAGCGAAATCTCGCGAGAGATTCCTTTGGTTGCGATGACAAAGGAAACTGCTGGAGATGCAAAGTCCGAGGCGAAAAAGCGCGACAAGGATACACTCTATAAGCTGTGGGATGATTTTCTGACCGACTGGCCGATTTCCCGTTTGCGTGAAATGGGTCTTGAAGAATATACAAAGGCAGGTAGTACCGCTACATTCACGTATGCTCTTGAAGCCAAGCTTGCTAATCTGGGGAGTATTTGGGGTGGAAGTGCGTTTAAGTTCGGTATTTTCTCGCGGGATCCGAATGGTAAGCTGAAGGATTATAATCCGAATTCCAAGCAGATAGGAACAAATGAATATGCGTGGTATCGCAAGTTTGGTTTGACGAAGGATGCCGCTTGGAATGCCGTCAAGGAGAAGATTGTGTCAATTGCTGAAGCGGCCGCAAACGGGGATTTTGCCGCGGTCGAGAAGATAGACTTCCCGCATGTTGTTAAGTGGAAAGTCGCGTTCCTCTATCAAGATCGCAAGAATATTAAAATTGTTGATATCTTCAAAAAGGAATGGGTTGTTCTTTTGACTTCGGGAATGCCGCGGAATGCAACTTTTGCCGAGCGGTATCTAAAGTTAAACGAAGATCGCAAGGACATGGATGTTTTCGAGTGGGATGATAAGATCCTCACAAAGCGGCGCGCTGAATTACTTGGTTCCGACGATGATTTTGATAGTGACGAGGAAGAGGAATCGACTCCTGCGGACACTTTGGCTCAATCGCCAGTCCTTGAGATGATCAAACGCGATAAGGGTATCCGTATTCCACCCAACCTGGTGGTGATGGGGACGGTTAACATGGACGAAACGACATGCTCGTTCAGCCGGAAGGTGCTTGACCGTGCCATGAGCTTTGAGCTTAATGACGTAGAGGACATGTATACGATCTCCGAGGATGGCGATCCGGATGTTGCGTGGGGGGCCTTCAACAGCGGGGGCGTAAATCGAGCCAAACAGATGTATGTGACTGCAGAGAATCTATATGCGGAGATAGATGCGACGAAGAAGGCCACGAACATGGCGATCGGCGAGAAGGTGCTTGCTTACCTTAAGGCGATCAATGCCGTGCTGGACAAGACACCGTTTAAGGTCGCCTATCGTACGCGCAATGAAATGATGCTCTATTGCGTTGAGCGCGGAGGCGATCTTGCCAAGGCGCTTGATGAAGTGACAAGCATGAAGATTCTCTCGCGGATTGAGGGCGATGAGAATGCTGTGCGCGTGACGAACAAGTTGGTCGAGTCCGCGGCAGTTGTGCCGACTCCGCTTCCGAATAATGCTCCGAAAAACTTGATTCTGCTTCTGAAGCTTGTGATTCTGAAGCAGCTTGGCGTTGTCGATGGCACGGTCACAAATGCCGCGGTAGCTCCGAGCGTACAGGAGTATGAAACCCTCGAGGGCAAGTACAAGATTTGTGCGGCCAAGTTGGACGAGATGAATGATCGTCTGCTGTCCGGTTATACTGGCTTCTGGCGGTAACGGGGCTTGCTGATGGCTCGACTTGAGATAACGGCCAAAACTGGGGACTTCACCTTGGCGTTCACATACGCCAAGTGGAATGCCGTTTGGAAGGAGGCGGACACCAATGTCGGTGCGTCCAATCTCAAGTCGTTTTATCAGGTTGTCGGGGCTGATGCGGATATTGCATTTGCTCCTGATGATACGGAAAACAGTCTGCCGGTTGTTTCGGGCGGGGATGCGTTCTTCTTTGATAATGTCGGGTACGACGTTTGGCTGGAGTTCGGAAGTGGCTGCTCGGATATGGCGGTTACGGCCGAATCCAAGGCGGTCGAGGATCTGTTTACGCAGCATAAGAATGTCCTGACTGGACGGGTAAATTTCAACAATGACATCGGACGGTCCGACTTCTCATTTCGATACAGGAAGAACGGACAGCCCAAGTCCGTCACATTTACGTTCGAGGTGCTGTCCACGAAATTGGACTACCACAAGGACTGGCAGCTTGTTTTCAATGACGTTGAACGCAAGTATCCGATGCTGGCGGCCGATTATCTGCGACGGACATACCATGCCTTTGACCGTGAACCGAAGACGGATGCGCCGACGCCTGACCTGATTTGGTGGAATCTCTTCAAGGAAGAACAGGAACCGTTCATCAAGGCCTGCGAACTGGTAGTGTCCCGTCCGCGGCGCAAGCTCCATCCGATGGTTGAATGTCGCCGTGCGGATCAGTTGCGGCGGTTGCCCTCAGCTCTTGAAAATGAGTTCGCGGAACATCGAGCGGAGACCGCACGCCTTTATCGTGTGGAGCGAGAGGACATGTCGCATGATACGGTGGAGAATCGCTTTGTAAAGTATGCGATTCGCTTTGTCTCGCTCAATTACGACCGACTTGTTAGAAAGATCGACAAGGATTACGGCGGCAAGCTGTCGGAAAACGAGAAAGATGAGATGACTGCCGTCAGTGCCAAGCTGAAACGGCTTTGCAATCATCCGTTCTTCCGTGACGTCGGTCGTTTCACGTGTTTGCGACAGGAATCGTCGATCCTCCAGCGGGCGCCAGGCTATTCCATGGTCTGGCGAACTTTCGGGATCCTGAATGCCTCGTACATGCTGTATGATGGATCGCGGCG